>NZ_JBCOMI010000015.1:0-111851 GCF_040924245.1 Ruminococcus sp. J1101004sp1_RTP21198st1_B9_RTP21198_201120
CCTTACGACAGCTTGTTTACTATACCACTGCCGCAAAGAATCGTCAAGCACTTTTTACAAAAAAATTCATATTTTTTGTACAGGTTATCATTGCTTACTTTTTCAAGTATTATTTCTCTATCTATTTTCACAAACGCAAACATGAAACCTATTTACTCATAATATACCGGATGGCATCCTGAATCTGTCTCACATAGACCAGATTAACCCCATCTGCTTTTTCCACTGAATTTCTGCATACCTCAGGCAGGATCACGGTGTCAAATCCCAGCTTTTTCGCCTCCTGCACTCTCTGCCCTGCCATACTTACGGCACGTACTTCTCCACTAAGTCCAATTTCACCAAAAGCCATCAATTTATCTGGAATTACAATATCCTTCATGCTGGATGCAATTGCCAGGCAGATTCCAAGATCAATCGCCGGTTCTGTCATCTTCATCCCTCCGGCAATATTTACATAGGCGTCAGAAGAAGCAAGATGAAGCCCAACTTTCTTCTCCAATACAGCCATGAGAAGATTGACCCTGTTAAAATCCGTTCCCACAGCAGTCCTTCTTGGAATACCAAAATTACTCTCACAAACCAATGCCTGAATTTCCACAAGGATCGGGCGTGTCCCCTCCATAGAACATGCCACAACACACCCTGACGCGTTCTCAGGGCGTCCCTCTAAAAGATACTCCGAAGGGTTGGAAACCTCTTCAAGACCAGTCCCCTGCATTTCAAAAACGCCAATTTCATTGGTAGAACCAAATCGATTCTTCACCGCACGCAGAATCCGATAAGAAGCATGTCTGTCTCCCTCAAAATAAAGCACTGTGTCAACCATATGTTCCAGCACTCTCGGACCTGCCACATTGCCCTCCTTGGTCACATGACCAACAATGAAAATCGTTATTCCAAGACCTTTTGCAATCTGCATCAGTACATTCGTAGACTCTCTTACCTGGGAAACACTCCCCGGTGCAGAACCAATCTCCTCATCAAACATAGTCTGAATAGAGTCCACAATAGCTACATCTGGTTTCTTTCGTTCCATTACTTCTCGTACAGTATCCAGATTGGTCTCACATAAAAGCTGAAGGTTTTCGTTGAAAGTACCGATACGGTTAGCACGAAGTTTGATCTGACGCAAAGACTCCTCACCGGAAATATAGAGGACAGAATTTCCATTCTCAGCCAGATTCCGGCACACCTGTAAAAGAAGGGTAGATTTTCCGATACCCGGATCTCCCCCCACAAGAATCAAAGACCCGGGGACAATGCCGCCCCCGAGTACTCTGTCAAGTTCCCCTATTTTCGTTGTCTGACGTTCATCCTCTTTCAGACTGATTTCCTTCAGAATCACCGGTTCAGACTGCTGCCTGGAAACGGACTTACCGCCTCCTGATGCTTTTTTCCCTGTGGATACAGGTTCTTCCGCAAAAGAATTCCAGGCCTTACAGCCAGGGCACTGTCCCATCCATTTCGAGGATTCGTAACCGCACTCCTGGCAAAAATATACCATTTTTTTGTTTTTTAACATTTTACAATTTTTACATCAACAGCTGAGCCATTTCCAAGCTCTACGCTGAAAGAAAGCTTTCCGCCAAGGTTGGTCTCCATTTTGCCTGTGCTTGCTCCGTCAAGATATACTTCATACTGAGCTTCTGCCTCAAGTTCAACCGTGATCTGTGCATCCTCCGGTCCTTCTACACGAAAACTCATCTGACTTCCGTCCTGCGCAAGATCAAACACAGCGGTACCTGGTACGGACTCATATACAAACATACCATTGCGTTCCAGCTTGGTGATCTCCTTGAATGTTTTTACTTTATACATATCTCCCTGATGGGGATAGTCTGAAACCTTTGATTTCTGGTTTTTCTCATAATCTCCAAAGCTGATGGTACCATTTTCCTCTGTACGGATCAGTTCCTTTACTACTGCCATGATGCTTGTCCTCCCTAAGACTCTTTCGTTATGTTCTCCAGCGGATTTCTCCTCGCCAGATCCTTTTCACCGGTTCCCCGATGTTGTACATATTATATAATAAAACTTTTTTCTTTGCCAGTACCTTACATAAAATTTATAGTAATTTTAGAAGATTACTGGTTACTTTTCAAACCTGATCTTACTTCACAATAAAACGAATTTCTTTATTTCTATACTGTACCTGCACGATGTCTCCCCGCTTGATCTTGCCCTCCAGGAGCTCATTTGCCAGCCGGTCTTCTATCTTGGACTGAATGGCCCGGCGAAGAGGTCTTGCACCGTATTTAGCATCAAATCCGGCTTCTGCAATATAATCTACTGCAGAATTCGTCACATTCAGATGAATATCCATCTGTTCCTCACAACGTTTTTCCAGTGATTTCAGGAGCAGGAGTACAATCTTACGGATTTCCTCCTTATTCAGGGTGTGGAATACCATAATCTCGTCAATTCGATTCAGGAATTCCGGTTTGAAAAGACGACGCACTTCTTCCATAACGCCGGATTTCATTTTTTCATAATCCTTTTTCTCATCTTTCTGGGAAATAAACCCAAGCTGCTTCGGTTCTACGATTGCCTGGGCGCCCGCATTGGAAGTCATGATAATGATCGTCTGTTTAAAATCCACTTTTCTTCCGTGGGCATCTGTAATATGGCCGTCATCCAGCACCTGAAGCAAAATGTTAAACACATCCGGATGTGCTTTCTCGATTTCATCAAAAAGAATGACACTATATGGATTTCTGCGTACTTTTTCGCTGAGCTGTCCGCCCTCATCATATCCCACATAGCCTGGCGGAGAACCGATCAGCTTGGAAACACTGTGTTTCTCCATATATTCAGACATATCCACACGAATCATAGCCTGTTCACTGCCAAACACAGCCTGAGCCAACGCCTTGGAAAGTTCTGTTTTCCCAACGCCTGTAGGTCCAAGAAACAGGAAAGAACCGATTGGACGGTTCGGATCCTTCAATCCCACACGGCCACGTTTTACAGCCTGAGAAACAGCATGCACTGCTTCCTCCTGACCAATCACACGTTTGTGAAGTTCCTTTTCCAATTGAGCAAGACGTCTGGTCTCTCCTTCCGTCAGTCTTTGTACCGGAATTTTGGTCCAGTCGGATACAATGGAAGCTACAGCTTTTTCGTCCACTTTTCCGGATTTTCTCTGATTCTTCTTTTCTTCTTTTACTTGAAGCTGCTCAAGTCTGGCTTCTGCTTCCTTCTGTTTCTCCTGACATTCTTTGGCAAGACTTAAATAACCAGTTTTGATGGCACGCTCTTTCTCCTGAAGGATTTCCTGAATCTCACGGCTTAAATCCTCAATCTCGGAAGAAGCCTGATATCCGGAAAGCTGTACCTTAGAAGCAGCTTCATCAATCAGGTCGATTGCTTTATCCGGAAGAAATCTGTCGTTAATATAACGTACTGACATTTTAACTGCTGCTTCCAAAGCTTCATCTGATATTTCTACTTTATGATGTCTTTCATAGTATGGGCGAAGTCCCTTCAGGATCTCGTAAGCCTCCTCTTCAGAAGGCTCTTCCACGGTAACAGGCTGGAAGCGTCGCTCCAGAGCGGCATCCTTCTCTATATATTTGCGATACTCTTCCAGAGTGGTCGCGCCTATGATCTGCAATTCCCCGCGGGAAAGAGATGGCTTCAGAATATTGGAGGCGTCAAGGGCTCCTTCTGCTCCGCCAGCTCCAATAATTGTATGAAGCTCATCAATAAACAAAAGAATACCCTGATTCTCACGTACTTCATCCACGACCTTGCGGATACGCTCCTCAAATTCACCTCTGTACTTGCTTCCAGCCACCATTCCAGACAGATCCAACACTACCAGGCGCTTGTCTTTAATCGTCTCCGGAACACTACCTGCAAGAATCCTCTGGGCAAGCCCCTCGGCAATGGCAGTCTTACCTACCCCAGGTTCGCCTACCAGACATGGATTGTTCTTGGTTCTGCGGCTTAGGATCTGGATCAGTCTGCTGATTTCCTTTTCTCTTCCCACAACAGGATCCAGTTTGCCCTCTGCTGCCATCTGGGTCAGATCACGGCTGTACTGGTCAAGTGCCGGTGTCGGGCTGCCTCCGGGATTTTGCATTGCCTTGGCAGCCTGGAACTCTTCCTGAATAGACTCATTATCATAGCCCATGGCTCCAAGGACTGCTGCATAAAGCTTCTGGATATTCACTCCCATCGTATATAAAAGCCTGGTTCCAACACAGTCCGTCTCGCGGAGCATGGCAAGGAGCAAATGCTCCGTTCCGGCCTTCTCACAGCCAGAATTCTGTGCCTCCGCCACAGCACTCTCCAGAACCTTCTCTGTTCTCGGACTGTATGCCGGCTTCATTTCAATCTCAGTTACATTTCCAACTTCTGCCGGAGTCACCAGCTTATCGATCAGTTCCACCAGCTTCTTGCCATCTACCTGAAATTCCTCCAGGACTCTTCCGGCAGTACCTTCTGTCTCACTTAAAAGGCCCAGCAAAAGATGTTCTGTACCAATATAGCCCAGTTCAAAGTCAATGGCAGCTGCCTTTGCCAGAGTCAGAGCTGTCTGAGCCTGTTTCGTAAATTTATTTCGCATTGATCAATTGTTCCTCCTTACGCTAGTGTACAAACAAGTTGATTTCTCGAACAATCTCGCTTTTATTTCTCATATTCATCCAAAATCTCATCTATAAGACTATGCACTTCTTCCCTGGTCACATTATTGCAGCAGCCCCTTGCCAGCGCAACACGCAAATTCTGCTTCAGTTCCTCCATAGCCCTTAACTTATCCACATCCAGGCAGATTACTGCACCTTTTCTTCTGTCAATGGAGACAAATCCTTCCTGGCGTAACAAGGAATAGGCCTTGTTTACTGTATGCATATTAATTCCAATGGTATCCGCAAGCTGTCTGACAGATGGAAGGGGATCTCCTTCCTGCAGCCGGGATGTGGCAATTCCCATAATGATCTGATTCATCAGCTGGGTATAAAGTGCCTCGTCACTCTGGAAATCTATCTCAATTACCATTTTATCCCTCCCTGTAAAAAATAGTGAATATTATAAAACAAAGGGACCGGAGTCATACTGCCCCGGTCTCTTCCTGTCTTTCGTAATAAACACTTCGTTTAAATATAAGCCATCTGTAAAGCTGCAGCGCTCCCTATTCCTACTGAACCGGTGTCTCAGCTGCCGGTGCTTCTTCTGCCTTTACTTCACCCTCTGATGCCTTAGTCTCCTGTGCCGCTGCCTCAGCAGGCGCACTCTCAGCCGGTACTGCAGCCGGAGGGATCTCAACACCCAGAATCTTTCCAAGCTGTACTCTGTCAAGGATCAGATTGAATCCCATCGGGTTGATCACAAATGCCTTCGCCTGATTGATGATAAGACCTGGCAGTTTGGCAAATGGAACCTTGGCTGCCCGAAGCTTCTTGCCTCTTGCAAATTTATCAAATTCCATAACATCTGTAAAAGCCGGCTGAAGAATATCGCCCTGTTTGTTCTTAAGATATGGAATGTTAACCTTGGTCGGGTCTTCCGGATCAGTAGCCATAGCTACCAGGAATTCGGATTTCTTAAGATTCACGATCAGCTCTTCTTCCATTTCACGAAGGTTTACAGTGCGCTCCTCTTTCTTAATCGGGCGACGGAGTTCCTGCATAAAATAGATACCCGAAAGCTGAAGAGTGGAATTAAAAAGTGGCTGCTTCTTCGGCTCAAGCTGGCTGAAGTCTGCCTGTCTGGCAATTCTGGTAAGCTCAACCTCAATCTGATTCTCTCCATCAACCCATACTACACTGTTTACACCGATTGCATAAAGTGTGCCGTAGAATCTTGGGTAGTCTTTCTTCTCATATTTCATTCCCATAAGAAGAATCTTATCCTCTAATTTCTTCTTGCCAAATGCTTTAATCTCTTCTTCTGTGGCAAATACCCACACCTGATCATTAAAGCTTTCCTGATCGCAAATTACATATGGAAGCTTCGTAGCCTGTGAATACGCTACAAAGATTTCGTCTCTTGTCTGTAATTCCTTAATTGCTTCCTGTTCAGTGATTCCCATGTCATTATCCTCTCAGTCCTGGTTTCCTGCTGTCGTATACGAAAATTCTATGAACCTTGTCCTGTCTGGCAGATTTCAAAACATATCGACAAAAACCTAATATAGGTTTTATTTTATAACAAAATTGCAAAAAAGTAAAGTCTAACCGTCAGTGTTTTTATGCAATTTTACCGCATTCCATTCAAAGATAGGAAAAACTGATGTTCTGTTCCTCCTGTCATCCACTGATCCGACAAACTTCCTCTTATTTTGTCATAAATTCTACAATCTTATCAAGCTGTGCCAGCTGGTCTTCTTTTAGGGCAGACTTTACCGTTACCATCTCTTCATAGATTTCCATATCTTTCATACCAGAAAGGATCTCCTTCATCTGCTTACCTGCAGTAGAAGCCCAGGTACCGTTTTCCAGAACTGCCACTTTTCTCTTCTGCAGATTGTGGGCAGCAAGTTCATGAAGCAGGGTTTCCATCTTCGGGAAAAGTCCTGCATTATAAGTCGGGCAGGCAAATACGATTCTGTCACAGCGGAATGCTTCCGCTACCAGATAGGAAGGATCTGTTACAGAAACATCATAAACCTTCACATTCTTCTCCCCTGCATCTGCCAGTCTGCCTGCCAGAACATCAGCTGCATTCTCTGTATTTCCATAAATGGAAGCATACATAACCACAACATTATGGTCTTCAGGTGTATAAGTGCTCCATTTCTGATATTTGTCAATAAACCATCCAAGATCCTCTCTCCAGATAGGACCATGAAGTGGGCAGATCATGGCGATATCAAGTGTAAGAGCCTTTTTCAGGGCACTCTGAACCGGTCCGCCATATTTTCCAACAATATTTACCAGATATCTTCTGGCGTCATCCAGCCACTCTTCTTTAAAGTTTACTTCATCTGCAAACACATTTCCATTCAGCGCTCCAAAAGTACCAAAAGCATCTGCGCTAAAAAGCACTTTGTCATATGCATCGTATGTAACCATTGCCTCCGGCCAGTGAACCATGGGGATCATGGCAAACGCAAGGGTATGTTTACCTGTACTAATGGTATCTCCCTCTTTGATCACAACTGCATGGGCATCCACGTCAAAGGTAAAGAACTGTTTCATCATGTTAAAGGTCTTGGCATTTCCCACAACCTTCACTTCCGGGAATCTTCTTACCACCTCTTCCACAATTGCACAATGATCTGGTTCCATATGGTTTACGATCATATAATCCAAAGGTCTGTTTCCAAGAACATGCTCCAGATTTTCAAAAAACTGTCCGCTCACAGACTTGTCAACTGTATCCAGAAGCACGGTCTGCTCATCCAGGATCACATAAGAGTTGTAGGAAACTCCTCTTGGAATCGGGTAAATATTTTCAAAAAGGGCAAGTCTTCTGTCACTTGCACCGATCCAGTATAAATCTTCGTTTACTTTCTTCACATTGTACATAATGGTTCCTCCTAATGCTTTTGCTAAACAAATTCTGCAACACAGAATTCTTTGACTTTTGTATTTTCATCCTGTCAGGACTTCCATAACCCAAAAACAGACAGGAAACACTCTTGTCTCCTGCCTATTTTATACCACTTAATTATGCTTCGTCAATTGCTTTTCCAATATCATGGCGCATATATTTATTTGCGAAAGTGATCCACTCTGTTGCCGCATAGGCATTTTTTCTGGCCTCTTTCAGATTGCTGCCTGTGGCTGTGATTCCTACAACACGTCCACCATTTGTAACGATCTGTCCATCCTTAAACTTGGTTCCGGCATGGAAACAGTAATATCCCTCTTTATCCTTGAAATTCTCAAATCCATACATCGGGATTTCTTTCTCATATTTCACCGGATATCCGTCACTTGCGAGAACTACACAAACAGCGGCATTGTCCTCAAACTGAAGATCGATCTGATCCAGAGTTCCATCAATGCAGGCTTCCATAACTTCTACAATGTCGTTCTTCATACGCGGAAGAACAACCTGTGCTTCCGGATCTCCGAAACGGGCATTGTATTCCAGTACCTTCGGACCATCTGCTGTCAGCATCAGACCAAAGAAAATGATTCCTTTAAATTCTCTTCCCTCAGCGGCCATTGCATCCACAGTTGGCTGATATACATATTTCTTACAGAACTCATCCACCTCTTTTGTGTAGAAAGGACTGGGAGAAAAGGTTCCCATTCCGCCTGTATTTAAGCCCTGGTCACCGTCCTTTGCACGCTTATGATCCTGTGCGGAGGTCATGGTTTTAATTGTTTTTCCATCTACAAAAGAAAGAACGGAAACTTCACGACCAGTCATAAACTCCTCAATAACCATGGTATTTCCGGCGCTTCCAAACTTCTTATCTTCCATGATCTCTTTCACACCAGCTTCTGCTTCCTGAAGATTCTGACAGATCAGAACACCTTTTCCAAGAGCAAGTCCGTCTGCTTTCAGGACAATAGGGAATTTTGCTTCGGTGCGAAGATAAACCAGTGCCTTTTCCGGGTCATCAAAATTCTCGTATGCGGCTGTCGGAATGTTGTATTTCTTCATCAGATCCTTGGAAAATGCCTTGGAGCCTTCCAGGATTGCTGCATTTTTACGAGGTCCGAATACCCGTAAACCGCGGGATTCAAACTCGTCTACTATACCGCCTACCAACGGATCATCCATACCGATGATGGTAAGGTCTATCTGATTTTCCTGAGCAAAATCAGCAAGTTTTTCAAATTCCATAGCACCAATGTTCACGCACTCTGCATACTCTGCAATTCCTGCATTTCCCGGTGCACAGTAAATCTTATCTGCCTTAGGGCTTCTGGATACACTCCATGCGATTGCATGCTCTCTTCCGCCGCTTCCTACGATCAGTACTTTCATAATCTCCTCCTTAATCGCTGATAGTCACAATATGATCTTCTACCGAAATCTTTCCATTGGCAATGAGATTAATTGCTTTCGGAAGGATCTTCCACTCTGCCTTTTCCATTACACTTCTCTGAAGAGACTGTGGGGTATCATCCGGCTCGATTTTTACTGCTTTCTGCAAAATAATAGGGCCGGTATCTGTACCTGTATCCACGAAATGAACAGTAGCACCTGTTACCTTCACTCCTCTTTTTAAGGCAGCTTCATGAACATGAAGTCCATAGTATCCTACACCGCAAAAGGATGGGATCAGGGATGGGTGGATGTTGATAATCTTATTTGGAAATGCCTCCACGATCATAGGTGGAATTGCAACCAGATAGCCAGCAAGAACAATCAGTTCTGCACCGCTTTCCTGCAATTTCTTTAACAGTGCCTTATGAAATTCTTCACGGTTTTCAAATTCTTTAGGGGAAATACAGACAGCCTCTATACCATGGTTCTTCGCTCTTTCCAGTGCGTAAGCATTTGGATTATTGCTGATCACAAGGGAAACTTCCGCATTGGTGATCCTGCCGGAATCAATGGCATCCAGGATTGCCTGGAGATTGGTACCGCCTCCTGATACCAGGACAGCAACCTTTAGCATAATGTCACTCCCTTTTCTCCTGCTTCAATACGTCCTACTACGTACGGTGTCTCACCTGCTACCTTGATTGCTTCCATAGTCTTATCTACATCAGCCGGATCAACTGCCAGAACCATACCAAGTCCCATGTTGTAGGTGTTGTACATCATCTTTTCTTCAATGTCTCCGGTCTTTGCAAGAAGCTTAAAGATCGGAAGTACCGGATAACTATCTTTCTCGATCACGGCTCTTGTGCCCTCTTTCAGCATACGAGGTACATTCTCATAGAAACCGCCGCCTGTGATATGGCTGCATGCGTGGATCTTAACCCCTGCATCCTTAATGCTCTTAAGAGCTTTTACATAAATCTTGGTTGGTGCGATCAGGGCCTCACCAAGGGTAGTTCCAAGTTCATCATAATATGTGTCCAGAGACTCTTTTGTCATCTCAAACACTTTGCGGACAAGAGAGAAACCATTGCTGTGTACGCCTGAGGAAGCCATTCCGATCAGCACATCTCCGGTATTTAAATCCTCTCCTGTAATCAGGTCTTTTTTATCAACAACACCAACTGCAAATCCAGCCAGGTCATACTCGTCTACCGGATAAAATCCTGGCATCTCAGCAGTTTCGCCGCCGATGAGGGCTGCGCTTGACTGGCTGCAGCCTTCTGCAACACCTTTTACGATCTCAGCAATCTTCTCTGGATAGTTCTTTCCACAGGCAATGTAGTCCAGGAAGAAAAGAGGTTCTCCGCCTGCACATGCAATATCGTTTACACACATTGCCACACAGTCGATTCCAACAGTGTCATGTTTATCCATAATAAATGCCAGTTTCAGCTTGGTTCCAACTCCGTCAGTTCCGGAAACCAGTGTAGGCTCTTCCATATCCTTGAAGCTGTTCATGGAAAAAGCACCTGAGAATCCGCCGATTCCTCCAAGTACCTCTGGTCTCATAGTCTTTGCAATATGCTGTTTCATTAATTCTACTGATTTGTATCCTGCCTCAATATCAACGCCCGCGTTCTTGTAATCCATGCCTTTTTCCTCCCAGAATTTTATGGTTTCTATTATGGTGTTTATTATGGTTTTCATAAAAAGATCCTGCCTCGCAGGATTCTTCACCTGCATCAGCAGAAAGGGTTATTCTGTCCCTGCTGTATAACTCTATTTTGTATAAGCCTTATGTCCCACTTCCTGTAATTTCGCATCCTTGGCTTCGACCTGCTCCTTCAGCTCCTGGCTGTAGGCTTTCAGACGTGCAAGAAGCTCCGGATCGGATGTTGCAAGAATCTTCGCTGCAAGAAGACCGGCATTTGCCCCTCCGTTTATTGCAACAGTTGCTACCGGAATACCAGATGGCATCTGTACAATGGAATACAGGGAATCTCTTCCCCCAAGTGATGTAGTGTGCATAGGAATTCCGATAACAGGCATCGGGAAAATCGCTGCGCACATTCCTGGTAAATGTGCTGCCATACCGGCACCTGCAATGATGACCTTAAATCCTTTTTCCTCAGCTGTCTTCGCATAATCAAAGAACACGTCCGGCTCTCTGTGTGCGGAGATGATACGCATTTCGTAATCAATCCCAAGTTTCTCCAGAATGTCTGCTGCCTTGCTCATTACCGGCATATCTGAATCACTGCCCATTACAATTCCTACTTTTGGCATAATATTCTCCTCTTTTAGTTATATTTAGAACTACCATTCGCGTAAATTCTACTAAGAATAACATTTTCTGTCAATACGATTGAGGCAAAGAAAAATTTTGTAGGGCTAATTAATTTTGCTGTTAGATTTTAAATTTTTCTTTATTCCTCAAAAGGTTTATTCAGTTCTTCCGTTCCGGCCAGCACAAATCTGCCATCCTCAATAATCGAAATTTTCTCCCCATTCTTTCCAGGAACACAGATGCTTCCCAATTCATCATAAGGAATGGTAATATCCGTATGACAGCCAAAGTACGCCTTGCTTATATCTTCTTTTCTCAAAATGGAGATTTCATTGTCTCTTGCAATGATCTCTTTTCCATCCGGATTGTACATAGCAGTATCCTCAGACCAACTGTAACAGGTATCACCTACTGCAAAATGGGGTCCCATTTTTTCTGCAATCAGAATAGGCAGCTTATCTGCAATGTTGTATTTCTTCGCAGCTACATAAGCCGTAGTATTCGTTCCGATTGCAAATTCACCCATTGGAAGTGTTGGATGATGGAACAGGATATTATCCTCAATATATTTTTTATTCTCTTCTTCATTTTCAAAATTTCCGCAGGAATAGGATGCAATTTTTCCATCTTTAAATTCAAGCTTCAGATCACGGAACTGAAGGCCTTCCAGATATACCTGGCTTACATGAAGAAGACCGTCTGTTCCGGAAAGAACCGGGGAAGTAAACACTTCACCAACGGGAATATTTACATCCGCTACACAATTCTCGAAATTGGACTGCTTCGCCGGGTCGGTAAGAGTGTGCAGATGTATCCTGAGATCTGTTTCATTTGCTCCTTTTCCCTTTACAGATACCCATTCTGCAGTATCCAGAGTATCAATAAGGGTCTGCTGGATTTTCTGATAAAGCTGGTAATCCAGGGTGTTGATTTTCACGATCTGGCGGAAAATCTCCTCATAATCACCGCCGATCTCAGGAACCGGATATGCAATAATGGTAAAGCTTCTCTCATCACCTTTTATGTAGCGGTTTGTAATCTGTCCAGCTTCATTTTGCATCTCAATTTCCAGCTTCTGCTGGACATCACTGAACTGCCATGCCTCTTTTACACTCACCGGTGAAAACGGAGCTTCCCCAAATACCTCAATGCAGGCCGGACCAGCGTGAACATACGCCAGCTCCTTATATTTCTCATAGGAAGTCTGCAGGGCACGAAGGCGCTTCTGCACAAAATCCTGATCCAAAAAAAGTGCCCCGTCCTGTCGATGATCATAGTCAAACTGCGGGTTTGCAACAGCGCCTGTATAGCCAATTCTATAAGAGCCACGCCTGTTTACCGCATGGGTCGGATAGCGATATATAACTGGCTTCAGCCCCATCTCCTCAAACTGAAGAATTGCCGCTTTTACCATACGTTCAAAACCAAGGTTGTAGCGGATATTGACTGTTTTCTTTTTGCTCAGGTCTTTGTGTCCATTTACAAATCCCAAACGGTAGCCCTCTGTATAAGTTCTTGCGCAGGAATCGATTTCTTCCTGGGAAAGACCGTTAAGAAATGCAGCCACTCCAAGTTCATTCTCTGTAATGTATTCTCCAAACAGATACAGGTAACGAAGGTCTGAAAAATCAGAATGCATGATAATTTTTGCCGCAAAATCCAGCTCCGGGTCCACGCACTCTCTGGTGCGGTACTCTATCATATCCTGGCAGTAATCATTTGCATAGGAATTTAAAATCCCCCTCAATTCTTCCTCTGTAGGAACCTCCTCCTGAGCAAAAGCGCCATAAACTTCCAGAAACAGCTCCAGAAGCACAGTTATGTCCCACAGCCTCTTTTCAAAGGCATAGACCACAATACCACGCAGTTCTGCATACAGGAAAGAAAAGTCCCTTCCGTATTCCCCAAGCTTTTCACAGGCATAAACCGGATTTCCGTAGCTGTTTTTATAATTTTCCGGAAGGATATCTGCATACAGATCACGATTCAGTTCTTTCCATTCATCTATAGATAGATCAGCCGCATCTGCAAGTTTCTTTGGTTCCCTGGCTTCTCCCAAAAATACAACGCCATCCATTATTTCCACATTTTTTTCAAGAAAAGCAGCTGTTTTCTGGAAAAAGTCCAGATATGGCATCTGTACTGCTTTCTCCTCTTTGATCTCACATACTCTTTCTTTTGCAAGAGCATAACGTTCCATCAGTAATTCGTCCACTCGTTTCCCTCACTCTTCCTTTTTATTTATACGAAGCTATCCGTCACGGCACTGACAGAGCCTGTTTGAATAATTGTTTCCGCGATCAGCACACTTCTTATTCTTTTTTGGACATATCGTCGATCACATGTCCTTTTTCTACATGCTGGTCGATCAATTCCTGCATATATTCCCAGATCTTTGGTGCTCCCTCACCAGTACGGCGGTTTCGTGTGTAAATCTGACTTTTCTTCACGCCATGCTCTACCCAGCTGATTCCATCTGTAGCATTGTTGAGAAAAAGAGGCTGACTGTTGTCCAGCATGTGCGCATATTTGGCCTCTGGTGTTTCATAAGCTTCGAACTCTTCCCAAAGATCATAAAGCCATTTTCCCTGGTCTTCTGGAAGAATGCCGTAAATGCGCTGTGCAGCAGCTTCTTCTCTTGTATGCTGGGTAGCTCCCCCAACAGCGTCATAAGCATAGGTATCTCCGGCATCAATCTCTACCAGATCATGAATCAGTACCATAGGAATGACTTTGGAAAGATCAACTTCCTCTGGTGCATATTCTTTCAAAAGTACTGCCATAAGTGCCAGGTGCCAGGAATGTTCTGCATCGTTTTCCTTACGTTTTCCATCCGCCAGATAGGTCTGACGCATAATATTTTTCACTTTATCTGCTTCCAGAATAAAGTCTAATTGTTTTTTTAAACGTTCATCCATATATATTCCCCTTCCCTGTCTGATCAATTGTTATTGCTTTCAATCGGATTTCCGTCATACATACGCCGTGCTCTACAATCCGGTCAGGTACACTCCGATCCACACAATCAGGATCAGTCCATTGCTGATTGAACCGATAATGCTGGTTTTATGGCTTCTTCCTTCCTCAGAAAAGCTGAGCAGCCCCATAATAAATCCGTATACGGAAAGAAGGGTGGCAAATAAGCCCACTCCTCCTACCAAAAACCCAAAGCTGTCATCCAAGAGATATGCAAGAACAACAGCCGTTATAAACAACAAAAAGGACGCTGCCGCCAGACCGGCAGACAGCTTCCCTTTTTTCGCTTCTTTTTTCTTTGTAAATGAATATCTATATCTTCTTGCCATAATGGAACTTTCTCCTAAATGGACATGTCTGCTTGCGCAAGCATGTCAAAATATGAAAGTCAGCTGCTGCCATGCAATATCCATAAATCCGCTTAGGTAAGCATGGCTCATACATGGCTGCCATCCAGAACTTTCCTTCGAATATGATTACAGATGAAAAAAAGAACATACCCCAAGGTTGCCCCCAGGGTGTTCAAAATCATATCATCCACATCGAAACAGCCAACCTTCGTGACCAGCTGGATCACTTCCACAGTCAGACTTAATATAAATCCTGATACGCAGATGAGAAAACCGCTGTTCATTCTTCGGAAAATAACAGGAAGGATAAACCCGAAAGGCAGAAAGCCTATCACATTTCCGAATATGTTAGAAAATACTGCAAATGTGCCAAGCTGCTCCCGGTATATCCAGAACCTTCTGATTTCCACAAAGGGAATCAGATTATACCTGTATACCCGCTGCGTCTCTGCCGCCCTGCCATATTCCTCTGAAAAGAACAGAAAATAAACAAGAAAGATTATATAGATGACGAACAGCAGGATTCCCATACGGCGAATTAAAGTCTTCGTTTCCTTTTTCAAAAAAATCCCCTTAAATCATCATATCGGATTTGCCCTTCAGAAGTCTGGCACCATTCACGATCATGAGAATACCAGTGGACACACCTGTCACCAGTGTGATGATCCCAAGTGCAATACTTCCGGCACCTACGCCAGATACGATTTTGTAAAGCTTTTCACTCATCAGCATTTCCTCCTTTTGCCATTATGCTGCCAGTTGCCGCAGCACACTTTCAGAATTTTTAATGCTGCATAGAATTCTCTTATTCTGCGCCGTACTGCTCATAGTATGCATCAATAGCAGCTTTTAATGTGTCATCAATGATGACTTTCCCTTTATACTCTTTGTTGTAAAGATGCTCTACTACCTCTGCCATAGTTACAATAGCAGTTGTCTTAAGGCCATATTTCTCCTCAATCTCCTTTAAAGCGCTCTTGGTACCCTGTCCGCGCTCCATACGGTCTACAGAAACCACAAGACCGATTGGGGAAACGTCACCCTGAGCTTTGATTATCGGCAGAGTCTCCTGAATAGAAGTTCCGGCTGTCGTAACATCCTCGATAATCACAACCTTATCTCCGTCCTCAATCGGGCTTCCAAGAAGAATTCCCTTATCCCCATGATCCTTTACCTCTTTACGATTGGAGCAATAGCGGATATCCTTGCCATACTCCTCGCTGATTGCCATTGTCGCTGCAACAGTCAGCGGAATTCCCTTGTATGCAGGTCCAAAAAGCACATCAAAATCCAGACCGAATTTGCTCTCAATTGCTTTTGCATAATACTGTCCTAATTTTCTTAACTGAGCTCCTGTACGATAAAATCCTGTGTTTACAAAAAATGGAGTTTTTCTTCCGGATTTGGTTACGAAATCTCCAAATTTCAATACATTGCAATCAATCATAAACTCAATAAATTCCTGTTTATACTGTTCCATTTTTATCCTCCTCGTATATGGGCTGTATCTGTTATTGGTCTTTCTTAAAGCATATTTGAAAAAAACTCTTGCATATGCCGTTTTCAAAGCAAAACCCAGTTACATTATTGTTCACTTAGTGATCAGTAATGTAACCGCTTTACGCTCTCTTTATAGTAACACAAAATATGGGCGTGGTCAAAATCTCTTTTAACCCGCGAAGTAAAACCTATTTCAGTGTTACTGTTCACTCCGTTCACAATAACACGCTTCGCGATGCACAGAAATCATGCATTCGCATGATTTCGCGCCACACTTCTCGGGTTTTCTGTGAACTACGTTCACAAAAAACGCCTCGCGGAATATCACCAATGAACAGTAAACTATTTCACACAACCGATCAGCTCATTAATATCTTCCACTTTCTGTCTTTCAAGGAATGCAGACATACCATCCACAACCTCCTGAGTGGTGTATGGATTAATGAAATTTGCAGTTCCTACAGATACTGCGGTGGCACCCGCCATAATGAATTCAAGGGCATCTTCAGCACTTGCAATTCCACCCATTCCGATGATTGGGATTTTCACTGCATTTGCCACCTGATAAACCATACGCACTGCCACAGGTTTCACAGCCGGACCGGACATACCACCTGTTTTATTTGCCAGGGCAAATGTTCTGCGGTTAATATCAATCTTCATTCCGGTAATGGTGTTAATAAGAGAAACCACATCTGCGCCGCCTGCTTCTGCGGCCCTTGCCATCTCCGTAATATCTGTTACATTAGGACTCAGTTTCATAATCACTGGCTGTCTGGCGTATTTTTTCACTTCTCTTGTAATGGCCTCCAGAGCCCTGGGATTCTGTCCAAAGGCAATGCCGCCTTCCTTTACGTTCGGGCAGGATACATTGATCTCCAGCATATCTACAGGCTCATTTCCAAGACGTTCCACAACCTCACAGTAGTCCTCTGTGGTCTTTCCGCATACATTTACAATGATCTTCGTATCAAATTTCTTCAGGAATGGAATATCTCTCTCACAGAAAACATCGATTCCAGGATTCTGAAGACCGATAGCATTCAGCATTCCTCCTGTGGTCTCTGCTACACGGGGTGTAGGATTTCCAGGCCACGGCACATTTGCCACGCCTTTTGTCACGACTGCACCAAGATTATTCAGATCTACAAATTCACTGTATTCTGCGCCGGAACCAAAAGTTCCAGATGCAGTCATTACTGGATTTTTCAGAGTCACTCCTGCAAGATTTACACTCATTTTGCTCATAACTCCACCTCCGTACTTCTGAACACCGGACCGTCTTTACATACGCGCTTATTGTGTACATGAGAATGAGCATCTACTTCTGTGGACTGGCATACACAGCCAAGGCAGGCACCGATTCCACAAGCCATACGCTCCTCCATGGAAATCCAGCAGGGGATTCCCTTCTCCTGTGCATAGGCCTTGATGGCGCGAAGCATAGGCTTAGGACCACAGGCAAAAATCACGTCTGCTTCCAGGTCATTCTCCCGGATTGCATCCATTACATTTCCCCGGGTTCCAGCAGAGCCATCTTCTGTTGCAATGTATACCTCACCATTTTTTGCAAATTCCTCATTTAAAAACAGCTCATCACGATAGCCAAGAACTGCGATCTTCTTAGCATCCAGCTGCTTCATGGTCTCCAGCATAGGCGGAACACCGATTCCTCCACCCATAAGGAATACCTGCCGGCCAGCAGCCTCTTCCAGCGGAAATCCATTTCCAAGCGGTCCAAGAAGTTCAAGCTGTGCACCTGCATGCAGTCTGGAAAAACTTTCTGTACCTGTTTTCGGACCTGTTACACGATAGACAAGGCGAAGTGCACCTTTTTCTTTATCAATCTCACAAAGACTGATAGGGCGTGGCAGCAGCTTGCTTCCATCCTGTGTATAAACGGAAACGAACTGTCCCGGCTTCGCATTCCCTGCAATGGTCTTTGTCTGAATCCACATGCTGTAAATGTCTTTTCCAATACATTCCTGGCTGAGGACTGTACAGGTTTCTTTTACCTTTGTACCCATTTTCTTCCTCCTAGCGGTTCTCAAGTGCAGTGCTGATATCAAGGATCATGTCTTTCACTGCCTGACGGGAAGCATCTGCATAGTTCGCTTTACCAAACTTTGCATATTTCTCCTGCTTGTAAGCTGCAATAATTCCTCTGGAAGAGTTTACGATAGCGCCAAGACCATCTTTGTTAAAGAAATGTACAAGGTCAGCACCCTTACCGCCCTGTGCGCCATATCCCGGTACCAGAATAAAGGTTTTTGGCATAAGTTTTCTTAATACTTTGCCCATTTCCGGATAGGTAGCACCTACAACTGCGCCTACATAGCTATAACCGTCTCCCATAAGCTCATCTCCCCATTTGGCAACTTTCTCACCAACCCACTCATAGAGAGGACGTTTTTCAATTATTCTGTCCTGGAACTCACCGCTGGACGGATTAGAGGTCTTAACCAAAACAAAAATTCCTTTTTTCTCTTCTTTACAAACATCCATGAAAGGCTTCACTCCGTCTGTTCCAAGATATGGGTTTACAGTTGCAAAATCCTCATTAAATGGAACATAAGTCTTGCTTCCTACCTGAACCTTTCCAAGATGTCCAACGGCATAAGCTGCAGATGTGGAACCGATATCACCACGTTTAATATCTCCAATTACTACAAGGTCTTTTTCCTTACAATAGTCTACAGTACGCTTGTAAGCCGTAAGTCCCGGAATTCCAAACTGTTCATACATAGCGATCTGCGGCTTCACAGCAGGAATCAGATCATATGTGGCATCCACAATTCCTTTATTGTACTGCCAGATTGCTTCTGCAGCACCTTCCAGCGTCTCTCCGAATTCCTTGAATGCTGCTTCCTGGATCTGCTTCGGAATATAATTCAGCATTGGGTCAAGTCCTACTACAATAGGGGCTCCGGTTTTCTTAATATTGGCAATAAGTTTGTTGATCATGGGGGTTTCCTCCTTAATATGTTTTCCTGGAAATTTCATTTTTTATCTTATTTAGCAGCAGAATCCTTGTACACAATCTTACCGCCGCAAATAGTGTATAGAATCTTTCCTTTCACCTCTTTGCCCTCAAATGGGGTGTTTTTGCCTTTGGAAACAAAGTCCGCTTTATGAATGGTATATGGATTCTTAATGTCCGCGATTATCACATCGGCCGGATGTCCTTTCTGCAAGGTTCCGCATGGCAGGTTCAGAATCTTGGCCGGATTGTAACTCATCTTCTCTACAAGCTGAGAAAGAGTGAGGATTCCAGTCTCTACAAGAGCGGTGTAACTAAGTGCAAAGCTGGTCTCGATTCCCACAATTCCGAAAGCTGCAGTTCTCATGGAACCGTTTTTGTCTTTCTGGGTGTGTGGGGCATGATCCGTGCTTATCACCTGAATGTATCCCTCCTTCAGACCTTCAATCAGCGCATCCACATCTTTTCTGGTACGGAGAGGCGGATTCATTTTATAGTTTGGGTCATCTCTTTCAATATCATCAGATGTGAGTATAAAATGATGGGGGCAAACTTCTGCTGTTACATTCTCAATGCCTTCTGCCTTTAACATTTTCATCATAATTGCAACACCTTTTGTAGAACAGTGGCAAAGGTGCAGCTTAGCGCCTGTCTCAATGGCAAGCAAAGAATCTCTTGCCGCAATGGTATCTTCTGTAGAATTGCAGATTCCCGGAAGCCCAAGGCGTTTGGCGTTCTCATCCTCATTCATGCAGCCGTTCCCACGAAGAGACATATCCTCACAGTGGTCAAAGATAGGAAGTCCGGCTTTCACGGCTTCTTCCATCGCCTGCTTGCAAAGGCTTGCTTTCATAACAGATTTGCCATCTTCGGAAAGAACAGGTACTCCCGCTGCTGCCATGCCTGCAATATCAGAAAGCTCTTCCCCAAGTTCTCCCTTTGTCATGGCTCCTGCCTGGAGCACATGAATAGCGGAAACCTGCGCAGCTTTATTTTTCACATAGTTTGCACGGTCAGGGCTGTCAATAACCGGTGTGGTGTTCGGCATTGCCACTACAGTAGTCACACCGCCTCTTGCAGCTGCATGGGAACCGGTTTCAATGTCTTCCTTCTCTGTCTGTCCAGGATCACGAAAATGTACGTGAAGATCCACAAGACCTGGCATTACCACCAGCCCTTTAGCGTCTATAATCTTGTCATCTTTATCCTTTGCTTCCAGCTTCTCTCCCACTTTTTGGATTACGCCGTCGTCCAGATAAACATCCGCAATTTTATCAATCTGAGCAGCCGCATCCACAACACGTCCGCCTCGAATCAGAATACCCATTTGGTTCTCTCCCTTCTGGTATAACGTAAACTTTATCACAACCTATCATACACGAATTTTTTCATTTAATAAAGAGTTTTTTTCCCTTCCGGCATTTTTCCTTATATCTTCCATCCAATTATATTTTTTGTTGCACAATTTTAATTATCCTTGACTTTTTTTAGTTCAGGTTATATAATCAATCCATGTCGAAGATTATTTAATGTAAAATCACTAGTTTTTAGAGATTATATATTTACATGATATAGTCTGTAAAATCTGGTGATTTTTTTCGCCAGAACATCTTTTTAATTTTTTATTTTTTATGGAGGTAACTCAAAATGAACAAGGGCACTGTAAAATGGTTCAACGCTGAAAAAGGTTATGGTTTCATCACAGGAGAAGACGGAGCTGATGTATTCGTACATTTTTCTGCAATCAATGGTGAAGGCTTCAAATCTCTTGAAGAAGGCCAGGCTGTAACATATGACTTAACAGAAGGCGCTCGCGGAATGCAGGCTGCTAATGTTACTAAGTTATAATTGAAGCAACTGAAGCAGAAATTTCCCCTCGGAATCATATCCGAGGGGATTTTTTATGCAATAAGAAATTCCCTCAAAATTTCGTATTATTAAAAAAGCCCTATCTGGCAGGATTCTTTTTATTGTTATTATATAAACAAAATGGGGACAGATTCAAAATCCATCCCCATAACTTTACGCTACCTCAGGCAGTTTTTTCTTATATTTTCTTATATTTCATACTTATTCCGCCTCTGAATCTGCACTAAGTCCATTCAGATAAGAATCCAGTGCAGAAGTATCCATAACAGTCTCTGTCGTCACAGTCTCCTGACCTTCTGTAACCTTTCCGTAAACAGAATAACCAATCCAGCATACAGCAACCATACACGCAACAAGCGCTGCCAGTTTCTCAATAGTAAGGATCAGTTTCTCCTTTTTCATAATTTTCTCACGGTTTGCTTTTTCTGCTTTATAGGCATCTACTTTCTTCTGACTCATAGCCGCACGTCTCCTTTGGGATAAAATATCAACTTAGATGAGTATATCATATTTCCCAACAAAATGGAAGTATGTTCACTTACAGTTCACAAAAAACGCCTCGCGAAATGTTATCAGTGAACAGAATCTAGTACATCGAAAATTAAGTTTCTGCTATATTGACGCAGGATGATTTCTTCATATGCAAGGCGGAGGAAGAAGGCGTAGCGGTGGCTACGGCGACTGACGACAACACAGCAGATGAAAAATCAGACAAGTCAATATGGCAGTTACTTAATATTCGATGTACTAGCATCAGACAGCTACAATAATTCCACCATCATTTGCATACATACTGCTGACACCAGCTGTGTCAAGAACCACAATGTCAGACAGCTTCATTTTCTCCTGGATGGCTTCTTTAAGCATATTTGCTTTCTTCGGGCTGTTGCAGTGGGAAATGGCAAGAATTTTGTTCTCACTGTTTTCTGTCACTTCCACAATTTTATCCACCATTTTCACAAGCGCCTTATTCATGCCTCGTGCCTGATCCAGCTGGCAGATCGTCCCCTCCGGAGTAGATCCCATGATCGGTTTGATCTTAAGGGCTGTTGCCACAAGCGCTTTCACACGGCTGAGGCGGCCATTTTTACGTAAGGTTTCCAGATTCTCCAGCACAAAAAAAGTGTGCTGTTCTTCAATATATTTATTCACAACGCTGACAACATCCTCAAACGGAAGGCCGGCATCTTCGCACTGTGCAATTTTCATTGCAATCAAAGTCTGCCCTATAGAAGCAGAACAGGAATTGAAAACATGAATCTGAACGCCTTTCTTCTCCTCATGAAGAAAACTTGCTCCGAGCACTGCACTGTTATAGGAACCACTGAGTTCAGCGGAAAGAGTAACGCAATATATATGTTCAGCTTCGCAGTCAAATGCCTTTCTGTAGCTCTCAGGCGACGGGCAGGCTGATTTCGGACATTCCGGGCAGGCAGCAACTTTCTGTAAAAAATCTGCCTGGTTAAATGTCTCGTCATCTATTATATTCTCACTTCCAACAGTCAGTGTAAGCGGTACGGAAGCAAATCTTTCATCCTGTTTCCACTGCTCCAGAAGTTCTCCACAGCTATCTATCACAATTTTATAACTCAATTATATCGTCCTCTTTTCCGTAATATGTAGTTTTAAATACCACATCTATATTAACACATTACTATGTGTTTGAAAAGAGTTTTTTCTTCCATTTCCCCCAAAATTGCTTTATAATGTTACTGTTCACTGGTAACATTCCGCGAGGTGTTTTTTGTGAACAAAGTTCACAGAAAACCCGTGAATAATAAATAACACTATTGACAACTGATTTTCATGTATTGATGTCGTCGACAGGCGACATGCCCTTTAGAAAGGAGGTCCCTATGCTCGCTTTAAAAATCACTGACCAGAAAAATTTTACCAATAAGCTTTTTCTTGGAGATACCTTCGATCTCTTTTGGCTGAACCAGGCGGAGATTATTACCAGCAATGTTTTTTCCATTGACGGCAAACTCCAAACTGATTTTTTCGATAATGACGAGCAGGAATTTTTAGCTTCCAGCCACCGTACGTTCTCTCTCTGGAAAGAAGTAAAACCATTTTGTTATTCTGTTATCCGTGGAAAAAAAGCGCCTCTTTCTTTCAAAATCGTGCTTCAGTTTTCTCCGAACAAGACCGCTGCATTATTGCAGAATTCTGCATTTTCAATTTCTCCCGAAATGATAACAGGTCTGTATCTGAATCTCCAATATAAGAATAAGACCTTGCTTTGTATTACCGGCACATCTATGAAAACCTTTCTTCCCGGTAAAGAACTGGACCACCTTTGGGAGCAATATGTGATGGATTTTTTTCATCGCAACGGATTATCCGTAGAAGAAGTTTGATCCTGTCAGAATAGGTTCTCCATTATTTTTCCAATAGAACTATTCTGGCATTCCACGTCTGGAACCTTGCTTTCTTTTTCATCTCCCAGATAAAAGGCGATCATATCTACAAATTCACTGTTGGTAGGTCTGTATTCCAGAGGATATCCGGCAATCTCTTCCAATCTTTCCCGATGATTTTCCCAACATACATTTACAATTGTACGAATATCATGCTCAATATTAGATGGCTTGGATTTAAATTTCTTTGCAAGCCTTGGATAAATATCTTTCGTGATCTTCATTGGTCTTTCCTGAAATTCCATTGTCATGCGTATGGCTTCCGCCACAAAATAATATCCTTTATATTTCGATGTCGCACCAAGTTTGCGTATCGTGCCGTATACCTCTCTCATTTTTGTCCCTCCCACAATAAGTTATACTTCTGATTCTGCATCTGCAGTCAGCCCTTGATTTGCCTCTACATATAATACGAGTTAAATTTGCCTTTTTTAGCATTTCGAGACAAAAATTAAGAGAATTGTAATATTTTTTAGGAATTTCGAGATAAAATCTATAGAAAAAACAGAATAACAGGATAAACTTTTCCAATTTTTTCATATAAAAAGGACAGGCGTCCTAAATGCAATACTCATTTAAACGTCTGTCCCATTTTGTCATAACTTATTTTGTCAGCATAAGCAGAATTTCATTGCTTCTCTGAACAAATCTGGTCATCTCTTCCGGTGAAAGCTGTTTATGGCTCAGCATGGCAAGATCATACAGTTCCTCGCAAATAACCGGGGTCTTCTCAGAATCCTTGTTATCTGCTACAAACTGAACCAGCGGATGTTTCGCATTCAGAACCAGAGTTTCCTGACCGCCAAACATAGATGGATCCATGCCGTACATATTGTACATCTTCATCATATCCTGCATACGGCGGCTTTCTTCAGAAAGGGTCATCATAGCAGCAACTTTTTCATTTTTCAGATTCTCAACCTTCACTTCCAGTTTGTCATTCTTCAATGCTCCTCTGAATACTTCTGTAAGAGTCTTAGAAGTTTCCTCGTCAGCAGCTTCCGCTCCACGCAGTTCTTCTGTAAGATCTGCATCAATTCTCTTAAACTGGATAGTCTGATCCTTCTGCTCCAGATGGGAAATAAAAGCGCTGTCAATATTGTGTTTCAGAATAACAGCATCCTTCTTTGCCTCACGGAACATGTTAATATACTGACTCTGCTGAACCTCATCTGTTACATAGAAGATAGTAGTCTTCTCAGGCTCTTTCTCGTCTTTCGCGCCGTCCTCTTTCTTCTCTTCTGTGGATTCAACAGTCTCTTCTGTCTTAGTCTCAGCTTCTGGTTTCCTGTTCTCTTCGATGCAATCTTTCAGAGTCAGATATTTGCCATCAATGTTCTTGAAGAGGATATAATCATTCATCTTATCTGAGAACTTACTGTCCTTAATGCAGCCATATTTGATAAATGGACTGATATCATCCCAGTATTTCTCGTAGGACTCACGGTCTGTTTTACACATTCCGGTAAGCTTGTCCGCTACTTTCTTTGTAATATACTCGGAAATCTTCTTCACGAAGCCATCGTTCTGCAGTGCGGATCTGGATACATTCAGTGGAAGATCCGGACAATCAATTACACCTTTCAGAAGAAGCAGAAATTCTGGAATTACTTCCTTGATGTTATCTGCGATAAATACCTGGTTATTGTACAGTTTGATCGTACCTTCAATGGAATCATATTCTGTATTGATCTTCGGGAAGTACAGAATACCTTTCAGGTTAAACGGATAGTCCATGTTCAAATGAATCCAGAACAAAGGCTCCTTATAATCCATAAAGACTTTACGGTAAAACTCTTTATATTCCTCATCTGTACAACTGTTTGGATGTTTCATCCACAATGGCTCCGGATCACTTAAAGATACCGGACGTTTGTTGATTTTTACTTTATCTTTCGCAGGAGATACTTCTACGACTTCTTTCTCACCTTTGTCGTTCTCTTTCTCCTCAGTCTTGGCCTCCTCGTGGATACGCTCTACAATTACATCATCATCACGAAGCTCAGCCTCATCAATGGTCTCATACTCCTGCGGTGCATTTTCCTTAGACAGATAGATATTTACCGGCATGAAAGAACAATATTTCTCAATAATCTCTCTCATACGATATTCGTTGGAAAATTCTGTACTCTCATCATTTAAAAACAGAGTAATTTCAGTACCAACTGTAGTCTTATTGCCTTCCTGCATATCATACTCTGTACCACCATCACAGGTCCAATGTACTGGAGCAGCGCCCTCTTTATAAGAAAGAGTATCAATATGAACTTCATCTGCTACCATAAATGCTGAATAAAAGCCAAGTCCAAAATGACCGATGATCTGATCATCCGTGGTCTTATCTTTATATTTGGAAAGAAACTCAGTAGCTCCTGAAAAAGCAATCTGTGTAATATACTCTTCCACTTCATCGGCCGTCATACCAAGACCTGTATCAATAAACTTCAAAGTCTTCTCTTCCGGATTCACAATAACTTGTACTTCAGCTTTGTAATCATCCGGAAGTGTGTATTCACCCATAACATCAAGTTTCTTAAGCTTCGTAATTGCATCACAACCATTGGAGATTAACTCTCTTGCAAAAATGTCGTGATCAGAATATAACCATTTCTTTATAATTGGAAAAATATTTTCACTGTTAATTGATAAACTACCATGCTTCTCAGCCATGCAGCTCACTCTCCTTTGTCTTCTTAATTATACAAACTATAGTAATACCAAACTGACTAAAAGTCAAGGAAAATTTAGCACTCATTTTAATTGAGTGCTAGTAATATTGCTGTTCACTGGTAACATTCCGCGAGGTGTTTTTTGTGAACAAAGTTCACAGAAAACCCGAGAATCTCAGCGCGAAATCATGCGAATGCATGATTTCTGTGCATCGCGAAGCGTGTTACTGGTCACGGAGTGAACAGTAACCTAGTAATTATTATTAAAAGAAGGGAGACCATTTCTGGTCTCCCTCATTCGTTCTGCTCTCATTCACAATTACTGTTTATTTGAGAATCCACTATTATTTTTTCTTATTGCGGTAAACAAGAATTCCTGCAATTAAGACAATCGCAACGATCAGAATAATTACAAATGGGAGGATTGGAGTATTATCCCCGGTCTTTACTGCATTCTTCTGATTTGCATCTGTTTTGTCTGCAGCCGGTGTCAGAGTCTGATTCGGTGCAGCATTTACAGTGAAATTAACCTGCTTGGTATCCTGTGTTCCAGTGTTTACCCAGTTGCTTCCATCAAACTGCTGCTGATTATATGTGACAGTCAAAGTATAATTTCCATTCTTGCCCATGCGGAAAGTTGCAGAATATGGTGCGCCGTCCCAGCTTCTTGCCTCAAGGACCTCCCAGTTCAGCGGCTGATATCTTACATCTCCCTTAATCGGATTTTCAATATCCATACCTGCGCCAACTGCAGTGAAAGTAATCTTGGTCTCTGTAGTATAGTTTCCATCGGAGCTGATTCCTGTGATACTGTTATTCCCTGCATCAGATACAATCGATCCACGGCTTGCAGTGACATTAACAGATACTACAAGGCTCAGGTTATCCGGATTTGTAACACCGTCTGGAAGAGCAACAGTACCTTTCACAGAGAACTTCTGTGCTTCTGTACTGTTCTGATTATATGCACTGCCCTTTACATCCCATTTTACAGAGGCATTCATATCGCCCTTGTTTGTAGTAATCTTAACAGTAGATGGAAGCTGCAGTCCAGCTGCTGACTTCTCAACCCCGTTTGCCAGACTGATATCAGATACTTTGCCTACAGCTGTAAGCTTGGCAGCAGCTTCTGTTACTGTAAAGCTTACTGGAATATTCAGGTAATCTGTCTGATCTGTCTTAATGGAAACAGTCTGTGTATAGGTTCCTGCTGCCAATCCAACTGCCGGTGCAACAGTAAAAGATACAGACTGGTTTGCATTTGCCTCTAATTCTGAAGCAGACGGAGCACTTACTGTAAATTCGTTTCCGCTTACACTTACAGCAATACCGGTTAATTTCACATTTCCAGTATTGGATACATTGATTGTAACTGCAGCCGGTGCTTCTTTGTAACCAGCTTCTTTACTGTCGAATTTCACTTCGGAAATGTCGGTAGTAAATGAAGGAGCTGGAGTAATCTCCGGAGTCATTTCCGGGGTGACTTCTGGTGTTACTTCCGGAGTTACCTCTGGGGTGACTTCTGGTGTCACTTCTGGAGTTACCTCTGGGGTGACTTCTGGTGTCACTTCTGGGGTGACTTCTGGTGTCACTTCTGGAGTTACCTCTGGTGTCACTTCCGGGGTGGTTTCCGGTGTAGCTGGTTTCTCTGCTGGCTGCTGATCTGTATTCGTATCATCCTGCTTCTGCTCAGCTACTGTAAGCTTTGCAATAAAGGAAACCTTTACACCTTCCTCTGTTTCATAAGTGATCGTATCACTGTATTCTCCAACAGCTGTACCTTCTCTTGGCATAACCCATGCATCAACTGATTCTCCAGCCGCAAGAGAACCCAGATCCTTTACCATAAAATGTTCCGGACTGATTTCTTTGAAATTAAGAGTGCTGTTGCCAGTATTCTTAACAGTTACATTCTTAGTCATGGAAGAGTTTGCATTTTCCTGTGTGAAGCCTGCATTTACGGTTCCAAAATCAAGTACTGCAGTACCATCTTCTGCAGTATTTTCTGCAACAATTTCTGCTGTATACACAGGTTCCTGCTGGGCAGGGGATTCAGCTGAAGCTCCCTGATTTGCATCCTCAGCCTGTCCATTCTCAGGAACTTCCAGATAGCCTTCTGTTCCAATGTTAATCACACTGTCATCTGTAGTGATCTCAGACTGGGAATTGTCAGCAGAATTCTCTGTGTCCTGTCCATCTGCCGGCTGCATAACATCAGCGGAAGAATCAGTTGGTTCATCAGCACCAATGTCAATTACTTCCTCGGTTTGTGTATCTTCTGCTACATCCTGAGCCGGCTGTGTGTTCTCATCTGTCTGGGAACCTTCCGCAGGTGTATCCTCTGCTGCATTTTCCTGAACAGGAGCTTCCTCTGCCGGTGCAGCCTCCTGCCCTTCCTCTGGAAGCTCGGTTGCCTCTTCCGGAGCCTCTTCCGGTGTAGCCACAATTTCAATTGTATTTACTTTCAGTTCTCCGGTTATGCCCATTTCGGTCTTTCCGGTAATTTTCAGCTCGATCTTATTTCCAAGATCTTCATCAACAAGCTTATAGGTCTTCTCAGTGCCTACTTCAGTGAGCTGATCTCCAACTTTTCTTGACCAGCTGAACGTTACATAATCGTCTGTAAGTCCTTCCGGTGTAACCTTTTCATAATCGGCGCTAAGCTCAGAGCCTACAGCTGCAGTTCCCTTAATCTTAAGCTGACCTCCAAGTTCTCCCTCTGGTGCTGCTGCCGCAAATACCAGAGACGGAAGCAATGAAAGCATCATAAGAAAAGTCATAATCATTGCTATAATTTTCCTAGGTCTCATATGCCATCCTCCTTTACATTCCCCTTTTAGGCTGACCTGTAACATTATTGTAACATATTTTAAACATTTTCACAAGCACTTTTATTTTATTGTAATTCTTACAGTGCATGTGACAGTGCTACTGTTCGCTCCGCGCACCGCAACCACTTCGCGCTGCACAGGAATCATGCATCCGCATGATTCCGTGCCTAGATTCTCGGGTTTTCTGTGAACTTTGTTTACAAAAACACCTCGCGGAACATTGCCAGTGAACCATAACGCGATAGTTGCTGGCCACTTCTTTCTCCGGAAAACATCCTATGGGATGTATCTTCTCTTCTGAACAGTAACACATTATGTTCTCTTGTTTAGTGTCATTATAGCAACCTGATTTTATACTTATGTAATATGAATTTATCCGATAACTGTTCGGAATTCCAACCGGACATACTGCCTTTTCGCCAGTTTCATCACCTTATGTGAAAGTCAGTTACTCTGCAGCTGCAAACCTCTGCTTCAAAAGATCATCCCTCCACAATCAGATATTTTCCATCTGGAAGGGCAAATACTTCACTTGCTTCTTCTAATTCTTCATTACTCATGCCATCCACATCTGCACCCATTCCAGACAGATATTTTCGCACTTCGTCAATAGAATCTGCAACTACAGCCATGCAATCCTCCAGGAATTCCTCTGCTTCTTCGTAAGTTTCTGCAACCGGTTCATCAAAAAGCTGCTCCTGTTTTTCCAAAAATGTCTGAATACACTCCTCTGTATACATTTTTCCGACCTCCTGTTTTATAATAAAAGTTATAACTGTTTAGAGCATGCTGAATAATTATCAAAATTTTACTCTTCGCATTTTTCCTCATATAAATCAAGAATATCCTCTGGAGAATCCACAAGATAGTCCGCTCCATTTTTCAGCAGTTCTTCTTTTTCCCTGTATCCCCACAGAACACCTACCGTGTACATCCCGGCTGCTTTTCCAGTTTGCATGTCTGTTCCGGAGTCTCCCAGATACATACACTCTTCTGGCTTAATTCCAAACTGCTCCGCGATTTTAAGCGGACCATCCGGTGCTGGTTTCTTTCTTACAGAATCACTCTGTCCCATAACTGCATCAAAAATCTGAGACCCAAACATTCTTTCTACCACTTTCACGGCTGCTTCATGTGGTTTATTTGAGCACACCCCCAGCTTCACGCCTCTTTTTTTCAACTCTTTTAAGGTTTCCGGCATTCCCGGATAATGCTGTATTTTGTAAAATGGGTCTTTATCAAATTCTTTTCTATATAACGCTCTTGCTTCCTCATAGTGCAGCAATTCCGGATCTCCTGCATCGACCAGAAGTCTTTTCACCAGCATGTCAGCACCGTTTCCGCAATAATATCTGTAATTTTCTATAGGCATTGGTTTCAAACCGTATTTTCTTACAACTTCATTTCCTACAACAGCCATGGAATCCAATGTGTAGGCTAAAGTTCCGTCCAGATCAAAAATACATGCTTTTATCATTTTCTCATTCCCCTTATATTGATTTTCATTTTCTTAAGTTCATAAACCAGTCTTCCTACAGGAAGCCCAACCACATTATTGTAGTCTCCGCAGATTCCTTTTACGTAAATTCCAAATTTCCCCTGGATTCCATAGCTTCCTGCTTTATCCATAGGCTCCCCTGTTTTTATATATTCCAAAAGCTCTTCCCTGGAAACAGGATAAAATTCAACATCGGTCCTTTCACTGAAAGTATAAGGCTTCCAGATACCCTGTTCTTTTACAAGAAGGGTTACACCGGTATAGACCTGATGGGATTTCCCCTGAAGTTTTAACAATGTATCTAATGCATCTTCTTCATCTGACGGCTTTCCAAGAATCTTTCCTTCAAATGCAACTACGGTATCCGCACCAATGATCAGACAAGGTTCACTTTCATTTTCAAGTCTGTCTGCAACCGATATTGCTTTATCCTGCGAAAGTTTTTCCACCGTTTCCGCTGGATCTGTCAGGTTGGTTTTCTCTTCCCCATTGCTTACAACCACAGAAAAATCCACACCGATTCTTGCAAGCAGTTCCTTTCTTCGTGGGGACCCCGAAGCTAAAACAATTTTCTCCATAATCTCTCCTTTTCTGTCTTAACAGTATAACCCTCCATTTATATGGGTGCAACGATTTTTTTCTTTTCTTTTTGCGTAAAAAGTATTACAATATAGACAACTCCATTAAGCTTTGTTTAGACAGATGGAAAATACCGAAAGGAGCAGACAATATGGCTAAGATTAACAAATATTGGGGAATGGTTGCACTCGGAGCAGCAACAGCAGCAGTAGCCGGTGCCGTAGCAGCAGCTTTTGCCAAAAGACATGCTTTGGAAGAGGCAGCTGACCTTGAAGATGATTTTGAAGATGAGCAGGAAGATGACGAGCAGCCTGAAGCAAAGGATGTCCACGAAGATTTCGTAACCTGGGAAGCTACTTCCGAAGATGAAAAAGATGATGAAACCGAAGGCTCTGAGGAGCCTGATTCACAAGAAAGTTCAGAGGATACAGAAGAGGATTCTGCTGAAAATGCAGAAGAGCAGGATAATACTATAGCCGATGCTCTTGAAAAAGCAGCGAAAGATGAAGATAAATTCGAGGAAGAACTTGCTGAAGCTGAGAAAGAGCAGGACGAAGAAGAAGCTTCTATCCACATTGATTAATTGCAGGTAAATTCATAATTATTCCACATTTTACAAATAGTGACAATCAGGCTTGCCACTTTCGTTGACAGTATTTAGATTTCACTTTGCAAGAAGAAGTTCCAACAGAATTTTCTATTGCAAAAACCCCCACGGCAATTTGAATATAATTTTCCGTGGGGGTTTCTTTTACGCTTTTGGAAGTTTAAATGAACTCTTAAGAGAAACAATACGGTTAAATACCGGTGCCCCTTCTTTGGAATCATGAATGTCTGCACAATAAAAGCCATTTCTTACAAACTGGTAACTATCCAGTCCTTTGGCTTTCAGAAGCTCTGGTTCAACATAAGCAGACATCTCTATAAGAGAATTCGGGTTCAGATTCAGTTCTCCTGTCTCTTTATCATAAACACCCTTTTCCTCATCTACGATATTCTCATAAAGACGTACCGGAACCTTACCTGCATTTGACGCTTCAACCCAGTGAATGGTTCCTTTTACTTTACGTCCGTCAGGTGCATTTCCGCCCTTTGTTTCCGGATCATAAGTACAATGTACAGCAGTAACTGTTCCATCATCCAATGCCTCGAAACCTGTGCATGTAACAAAATATGCATTCATAAGACGAACTTCCGTACCAAGGAAAAGTCGTTTGTATTTCTTTGGAGGATCGATCATAAAGTCTTCTCTTTCAATATAAAGTTCCTTTCCAAATGGAACCTTTCTGCTACCAAGGGCTTCATTTTCCATATTGTTCGGAGCATCCAGATATTCCACCTGTCCTTCCGGATAATTGTCAATGATCAGTTTGATCGGATCAAGGACTGCCATATAGCGAGGAGCCTTTAATTTCAGATCCTCACGGATACAGTACTCGAGCATTGCATAGTCTACTGAGCTGTCAGCTTTGGATACACCACAAAGTTCCACAAACTTCTGAATAGATTCAGGTGTGTAACCACGGCGACGTAAACCGGAAATAGATACCAGTCTGGGATCATCCCATCCGTCAACAATTCCATTTTCTACCAGCTTCTTAATATAACGCTTACCTGTTACTACATTCGTCAGATACAGCTTTGCAAACTCAATCTGCTTCGGAGGATGTGGATATTCCAGTTCTCTTACAACCCAGTCATATAATGGTCTGTGATCTTCAAATTCCAGAGTACAAATGGAATGTGTAATTCCCTCAATTGCATCCTCAATAGGATGAGCAAAATCATACATCGGGTAAATACACCAGGTATCTCCTGTTCTGTGATGGCTTACATGAGCTACACGATAGATAACCGGATCTCGCATGTTCATGTTTGGAGAAGCCATGTCAATCTTTGCTCTCAGAACTTTCTCACCATCAGCATATTTGCCTTCTTTCATCTCTTCAAAAAGCTGAAGATTCTCTTCTACAGTTCTGTTGCGATACGGACTCTCTTTGCCAGGCTCCTTTAAAGTTCCACGATATTCTCTGATCTGGTCCGCAGTTAAATCGCAGACATATGCCTTACCCTTTTTAATCAATTTTACTGCAGCTTCATACATCTGTCCGAAATAATCGGAAGCGAAGAACAGTCTGTCCTCCCAGTCAGCTCCCAGCCATTTGATATCGGCTTTAATGGACTCAACAAACTCAGATTTCTCCTTAGTCGGATTGGTATCATCAAAACGCATGTTGAATTTACCATTGTACTCTTTCGCCAGTCCGGCATTTAAAAGAATGGATTTGGCATGTCCTATATGAAGATAACCGTTTGGCTCTGGCGGAAAACGTGTATGAACGGTGTCATAAACTCCTTCTGCCAGGTCTTTATCAATGATATTCTCAATAAAATTTTTGGAAACCTTTTCGTTCTCCATGGTTCTTCCTCCTGATATCAACTCTTTTATAGCATAAATTCCAATATCTGTCAGAGCATGTTAAAAAATTTTCTTCAATATGTGTATCGGGAATAATTTCTCAAACATATTCTGTTCTTTGATGATTTATCTTATCATAAATAGGTGCATTTTAAAAGTTTTTCTTACAAAAATATTGATTTTTATCCCTATCTATGAGAATATATTAATTTATGCCACAAAAAAATCCCTGATATATAATCAGGGATTAAAAGAGCTGATGACGGGAATCGAACCCGTGACCTCCGCCTTACCAAGGCGACGCTCTACCGACTGAGCCACATCAGCACTCTCATATCCGGCATTTCTGCCGCTCACAGTTGATTATATTACCAGAAGGTTATCTTGTTGTCAACACTTATTTTCAAATTTTTTCAAAAAATATAAAATAATTAAAATTCTTTGCTGCAGCACCTGCCGCTGCAACCTGGCAGGTACTGCTATACTGCATTTTTCATTTTTCAGGAATGACAATATTCCGCACATAATCTGTATCTGTCAGTAAGCCATCTCCGCTTTTCTTGTTTGTAAAGGAAGCGGTCCCATTCTGATTTCCGGACAGATCAAACTGAACAGCATTTCCCTTTACAGTTCCATTTACTACCTGGTCAATTTTCTCCAGTTTATACCGCATAACTTTACTCTCCTGAACCTGGTATTTCCCTGCCGGAAGTGCGAATACAGCCCTTTTGCTTACATCTGCCCGGATGTCTGTGTTTTCTTTTGTAAATTCCACAGTTTTAGAGTAAATACGTTCTTCTCCATCCAGATCTGTTCCTTTCACCGTGAATGTAAAGGCCGGATTTCCCTGTCCCCAGACAATTTCATCTCCATGAAGAATTTTGTTTATTGTAAGAGTCACCATCTTCACATCTGTCATCTGGAACTTCTGAACTCCAGATGTACTTTTTACCGTACAAATCACCGGTTTTCCTTTTTTGTAACCGGAAGGAGCTGTTATTTCTGTAAGTACATATTCTCCGGCTGGCAGTTTATTAATCCTATGAGCAGTTTTCCCGGACGTCCAGGTGTCGATCACTTTTCCGCTTTTATCCGTCAACTGCATAACAGCTCCTGCAACAGCTTCACCAGTCACCTTATCCGTCTTTAAAAATTCCGCTTTTATATAACGGTTTTCAATTACCATTGTATAACCTTGCTCATTCTTTACCAATCCATTTGCATCCACAGTAAATTTATAAACTGTGTTATCTAAAACATATCCGGCAGGTACTGCTGTCTCCTGTATACAATATGTTGCAGGTGACAGCCCTTCCAATTTTATTAATCCGTTTTTGTTTGTTGTGTATGTTGTTCCCGCCGAATCTGCATTTGCACTGCTTTCCCATAAACGGAATTTTACGCCTTCAATAGGAGGACGATTTCCTCCTGCTTCTTCCGTTTCTGTTACTTTTTTGATGTACAGATGCATTTTCTGATTTCTGACAAGGATCGCTTTTTCAGGCTCTGTTTTGCTTAAATTCGCCTCAAATACCTGCCGGCTGATTGCATATCCCTCCGGTGGTCTTACCTCACTTACCTTATATTTTCCAAGATAAATATCTTTTGAAATGGCTGTTCCATTTCTATCCGTTACTATAGTATCTGCTACAGTCCCAGCTCTCAGCAAAATATTTCCAGAAGCAGAACGGATGTCCTCCAAAGCTGTGATCTGAAATTTTCCATTCTGCAGTGCCTTTCCTGTCTCATCCACTTTTCTTATAGTAATATGACCTTTTGGAACTTTTTCCTTTACAATCACCCTGGTCTTTTCTGTATTTTTTGATGTGGAAGAAGGTTCTCCTCCAATCCAGTTAAAAGTACTTGTAGCAATATTGTATATATGGGCTTCCAGTACATCCGGATTTTGATTTGCTACATAGTACTGCTGTAAGTCACTGTTACTCTTCAATCCAACAGTAAGTAAAAGACGCACGGATTTTCCATAACAGCGCTCTGGCAATTCTGCCACAGAAGACAAGGTAATCGAATTTCCAGCAACATTCAGACTCCAATCTCCGCGTACACTGTCAGAAGCGCCAAATGAAGCTTCTACTGTCTGATCAAGATATATCTGAACCCCTTTCAGTTCAAAACAGTCTGCCAAAGTATCCTGGATTTTAAATTTGGAAATTTTCCATTCTCTTTTATTGGAAGGAATTTCCTGAACAATTTCAAACACACTTTCAAAATCTCTGCCATTATACTCTGCAGTAACTATTCTCTGATTTTCCCTTAGAATCCATTTTTGAGGATTCTTTGGTTCGGTTCTGTTTACGCTTGCCCTATCTGCAACATTGTTCGAGGTAATTGTTACAGCCTGCGAGTCTCCTTTATGCTGTGTCGTAACAGTAAAATGATTGCTGGTCACATAAGAAGCTACAGTTCCGTTATAAGTACAGGAAATCTCTCCTGGTACCATTCTGGCGTTAAAAATCACATCATAGGATTTCCCATAAAATCCTCTGTCACCAAGAGCAGCTTCTGTTGCCTTTAAGGTAATGTTCTTTCCATTTACAGATATCTGGAACCGTCCATCCACTCTGTTCTGCCCGTTTTCATAAACCTCCGCTGTTGCAGCTGTCAATTCTGCTCCCGCAGGCAATGTATCTGCAATTTCCATTCTGGTCATATACCCGCCAAATTCATTATCCGGCACATTTATATTCAGTTTATATTTATACTCACTGTCCGGACCTGGAAGAAGAAGGTCTTCTCTCCATACCCCATCCTGCAAATTGGCAGTATACTTCTTTACAGAAGCATTCACTACTTTGTTTTTATATCTTGTACAATCTGTAGTCACTTCATCTGACCAGGAAGTTCCTGCGAGCCCATTTATATGCTGACAGGTAATCGAAGCCTTATTTTTTACCTCATAACGGTAACTGTCACCACTGTAAACCGGTGTTATTTCAGTAGGATCCATTCTCACTTTTATCTGAAACTCATATGTTTTTCCATAAAAGTCCGCCTGTGACAATGCTGCCTGTGTAGCCTGAAAATTTATCACATCCCCATCTGTAGAAATACTAAACCATGAGGTTACATCATTCTCTGAAGGCAGCATCTTTACAGCTGCGTAACCAGCGAAATCGACTCCTGCCGGCAGGGTATCACTGACTTCGCAAGAGCTGTAATAATACGCTGAATGCTCTTCCGGGATATCTGTCTGCAAGGTATAATAAAATTCCGAGGTACTGTCAGACAAGGTGTTTGACGTTCCCTGGGAAGCCAGTGTATTTCCAGTCTTTTTTACAAGGCCAGGATACTCTACCGGACCATAGCCTTTCGCATCCCAGTTAAGTCCGGCAGACGTTTTACAGGTTCCAGTCTGTACATCAGCAAATACACTTTTGATCCTGCTTGCTGTTTCAATAGAATAAGCTCCGCAACCAGGCCGCAGAATTGCCAGATAGAAGCCGGATGAATTGTCCAGCTCATAAACAACTGTATTTTGCGGAATCTCTCCGTCAACGGCAGGTGCCGGTGCGGTAAGAACTTCAAAGTTTTTGGAAAATAAAGTTTTCTTCACTACATTTACTACAGAATCAGTTGTCGCATACCGGTGTCCTATAGAACCATTCTGAAGATTGATTCCAAATCTCTGGTACAAATCAATATCCAGCCATCGAAAACGATAGTTGCCTGCAACCGGAATATCTGTACCGCTTTTTACAATATCAATTTTGATTTCCTGTGCAGAGAGCTCATCCTTAAAGCTGATCCACAATTCATTTGAATTGCTGACACCAAACATAGGATAAATTCCCGTTATTTTATTTCCCTTGTAATCGTAGGTATAATCCTGATAATTATTACAGGTAAGAAGAAGGTCTACCTTCGTATTTGCTTCTTTATTGTATCCTACATGTGTAACACGAAAACCAAATTTTCCTTTTGCATTGTTATTAAGTGGAACAAAATACGGTCCCTCTACCATTGCTCCCTGCTTCATTCCTGAAATAACGTCATTTCCTGCATTGTTCCATGAATAAACCTGGGTATCCGCATTCCAGCCAAGTCTTGTATATTTGCTGCTGAAAAGCGTACTTCCATTTGCAACAGCGGTAAAACCGCCCTTTCCTTCTCTTACAGGAGTTCCTTCCTGTGCATAATTTTCCGGAGCAACATATGCATCAATCAAGTCATCTGTGCTGCCATCTTCAAGCACTTCCAGACCATCTTGAAAAAACATGGAATCCTCTCCTGAAGTTTCCATTTCCTCCAAAGAAGACAAAAATTCTCCATCCTCATTTGCAATCAGTCCACTCTGAAAAAATTTCTCCTCTTCTGAAACATTCCTGTCGGCTTCTGTACTGTCTGTTTCTGTACTATCTGTTTCTGCCCCATCCATTTCATCATGAGCAGGATTTTCTTCACATTCAGCTTCTTCAGGCGCTGTATTGTCTTGCATTACTTCCTGCGCTTCCGTTTCAGTTGACACCTTCTCATCTTCCTGTGCCCTTACTGCCCAGCCAGGATAGGAGAACGCTACAGGCACAGCCAGAGCCGCGGCCAATATAGTTTTTTTCAGATTTCTTTTTCTCATCCCCTCGCCTCCTTCTGGTCAATATCAGCCTGTTTCAAATATTCCTGATAGATTTCTTTCATGGTTTTGCTTCCATCCTGTTCCTGAATAACGCTGGCAATCACAGGTACATCATAGCTTACACTTGCATCCAATTCCCCCTCTAAATAGGAAACAGCAGCAAGTTTTCGAAATAGCGGTGTAGTGGATTCTCCTGGGTTTAAAACACTTTTATAGCCGTAAATATATTTTTTGTTTCCTGAGGTTTTCTCCTGATAAAGAAGAGTCCACTTCGTCTCGTCTGCCTGAAATGTAAACAATTCTCTGTTTTCTCTTATTGTTTTTCTGCCTGTACTGCCATCCAGAACAGCTATACTTCTCATAGGAACATTTACCTCCAGAAAAACATTTGCACTGTTTTCCCCTATATTTTTTACAACCGGATCTTTTTCCAGGATCTGACCGGGATAAACCTTTGACGCTTTTTGCGTATCCCAGTGGGCTTCTGTAAGCTGCGCCTTTACAGATCCTGCCGTAAAAACATTCTTTACTTCGCCGGCAGATTTGCTTAAATACGCAGCTGTTCCCCCGGCAAAAGACATAGTTCCGACAAGCAGCCCCATAACTGCCAAAAAGCTTCTTTTTTTCCTCAACTTATCTCACTCTCCTTTTTGTCTGCCCTTCAAAAATTTCTGTTGCCAGATAAATTGCAAACAGGAAAAAGACTGCCGCAATTTTACCCGTTCTGCTTCCTGTAAAGTTCAGCACATATCCGGCAAAAGGGATGCAAAATACAACCGTGCCCTGCAGATTTTCCCACTTTACCGGTTTTGTATCCTGATATTGATTGGAATCCCCTTTTGTTACAAAAAAATGCTTTTCCTTATTGTTTTCAGCTACCCGGTGTGTAATCATTGTTCTCCCTTGTTCTGTGGTAAATGTAATGATCTCCCCTTTTTCTACTTTTTCCGGCTCCTTTTCCTTCACATATATGGCACTTCCAACTGGCAAATCAGGGCTCATGCTTCCAGACATTACGCTGTAACATTTCATGCCATATATCTGGGGAAACGAAAGTCCGACTAACAAAATGACAAAAATCACCCATATGATTTTCAACAGACCTTTTCCCCAGATTTTTAATCTCATCTGTCTTTTTCCTTTCTGTACAGTTTTCTTGCAGTTACTGCAAGAACCACCGCAGCTGCAAATAGCGCAAACCATCTTGCCAGCAGATTTGTGTTATCTCCGGTTTTAGGGCTTGCAGACGCAGTTGCATACACTTTTTCTCCTGCTGCTCCATTTAAGCTTTCCCCTCCACCGTTGTATCCACTTCCACCACTGTTTCCGTTTTCGCCATACTTTCCATTTCCGCTTTTATTTCCACTTCCGCCGTTATTTCCGTTATTTCCGTTATTTCCGTCATCTCCATTGTTCTCATCGTCATTGTGCCCCCGGTCACCATTTCCATTTTGACCGGAAGATGAATCCGAAGAGGCCTGACTCGCAGAAAATACCCATTTCACTTTTCCCAACAGTTCCTGATATTCATTATCCATCTCTTCACTTAAAGACAATTTTACAATCAGATTTTTTCCTGCTCCTGGTTTAAACTCACCAAGGGAAATGTCTTTTTTCATGCTCCAGCCTTTTTTCGTCAGATTTCCATCTACAGTTCCATGATAAAGAACTTTATTGTTCTCCAGAATTTCAATCTTTGCATAACTGGTAAGAAGCTTCCGTATCAGCTCCAGATTCTTTTTGCTGTACTTGTTCTGTTTGGCAGCTTCCGCCCGAAGGCTCATCTTAATGTTTAAATCCGAGTTATTAGCAAGCCTTATTGTCTGGCTTCTTGTACATCCAGGCTGCAGGTTCTTAAAATTTGCAAACAGATCTGTTTTCTCGCCGCCAATGATCAGCTTATGATTTTTGTCAAAAATCACACTGGTAACAACTTCGCAAGTACATGGCTGATAGGTAATTCCAAGATCCTTCTCATTTTTTCCCCATATTGCTTTCATTTCGCCGCTCTCTGCCTGTATACTCTCCAGATTTACAATAATTCTTGCCTCTTTGTTCTTATAACGGTTGTCTGCTTTTTCAGAGAGATAGTAGCTGTCCATCAGAGGCTTTTTCGTGGTTTTTCCTGCCGGCAATACATCCTTATAGTACCAGTAGCCGTCCTCACACAGCTTCCAGAGATCGGTGTTGTAATGAATTTCGATCATCTCAGGATCCAGTTCCCGATTTTCCAGAAACTGACCGGTTTCACTGATACTCCCAAATACTCTTCCAATTTTTATCCGGACAAAGGAATCCACAGTTCCTTCATTTTTTATATTTACCTCTTTCACCACTTTCTGTCCCGGATCTACATGATCTGGCCTTACATAATTTTCCTGTATGGAATTTTTGTAAAAGGACATGGACAGCAGATTTACTGCATATTCAGATACATTCCAGGCAGCCAGCGCAGTACCGCATGCAAGCAGCAGTACTGCCACCACAGTTATGCAGATACTTGTGCACTTATGCTTCTTCATGGTATCTCTTCCTTTCTGATCAGTTCTCACTGCCGCGGTTTATTTCCTGCAAGGTTCCTCCTTTAATTTCTTCATCCAACATACGGTAAGCTTCTGACTGGGTAGCAAATCCTTTGCTCTGAATTGCCTGTGCTGTTACTTTCAGCTGATAATTTCCAACTTTCTGCATCTGTGTCTGGTTCCAGTCTGTAGGAATCGCAATATTGGTAAACAGGGTAGACTCCTCTCCAATATTTAAAATTCCATCCCCTTTTGCTCCCATATAATTGAAAACAAGTTTTGAAGCAGTGGAGCGTGCCGTGTCCTTTGTCCACAATGGATTTACCATTGGATAGGCTGCCAGCTGTGCAAGGTTGTAGCCAGGAATCCTATCCTGAATCAGTCCGGTAGCCTTACCTTCTTTTTTGTCATATCCACCGGTAAAAGTCTTATCAAAATAAATGGTTTTATAAATCAGATTCAACGCCTGATCGTCTGTGATCGGTGTCCCCTGACTATTCAGAATGTCCACACTCATTCTCACATAACAGGGCTCGTCCCCGTTTTTGTCGGAGGTGATGTTCTTTACAGTTGGATTTTTGTATACCGTGTATCCCGGATACATATTCTTTCCATCGTTTTCATTTGGATCCCAGTCCGGTTCTTTCAGACCAATATCAAGGTCCCCTGTGGTAAAAACATTGGTCTGCACAGAATTTTCCGTGAAATAAGCCATTGTGTTTCCAATTCCAAATAACATGGCACATGAAAGTACTCCCGCAAATAATACATTTCTTTTTCCTCTGCTCATTTTCATATTTTCTCTTCCTTTCTCTCATTAAAAATGAAACAATCCTGCTTCATACGCACTTTTTGGATTGTTAAGACCAAAATATTCTTCTCCTGTCATCTGCTGAAGAATCTGTCCGGAAATCTTAATTTCCACCCCGCCCATTTCCTGAATCCAGGTCTGCCTGCGGTTATTTACCTTTTTATCCACCCAGACCTTTGTAAATAGAGGAACAGTTGTTTCTCCTGTACCATTCAGGTTCCTTTTCAAAACTTTCGAGTAGTAAAAATACTGTACAGGGTCTGTCTTTTTCTGCTCAGCAAATCGCACCCATTCTCCTTTAGCGGCATCATCACTGTTATAATCAATGGTATAAACTTGGACTACTTTTTCCATATCCTGAGCGCTTAAGACTTTTCCTCTTTTGCTCTTATCCGGGCAATTCTGACTGTAAACGAACTCACATTTCAATGCTGCAAGCTCATTCATATTCAGTTCTGATGTATTGGTTATCTGAGGATCTTTTGCAACAGAAGAACCTGGAACAGTAAGTAATCCTTTCTGTGGATTCCATGACGGCTCTGTAAGAACTGCATCCAGGCCTTTTTCCCCGGCAAATGTCAGCCTGTTTGCAACTTGTCCTGTGTCACCAAGATAAGCAAGTGTGCCGCCAGTTCCCACAGCCAGACATAACCCGGTTCCAAAGATCAGTGCTGCCTTTTTCATTTTTTTCATGTGCACCTCCTTACAGTCTTGCAAAGGCTTCTTCCGGAGAAGAAAATCCTTCGCTCTGAACCGACTCTTCATACACAAGAATATCAAATGGAACTAAATCTTCTTTTTTTACTGTGTTTTTTATAACAATATTATCAAAAACCGTATCTGTTCGCTGTCCTGGCTGAAGCTGTTTCTGATAATAATAGTATCCGTCTTCTCCTGTTTTCCAACTGTCTTTTATCTTAAGAGGCTCACACTGCGCCTGTGCATCCAGATTGCTGAATACTACCCTGACCCGGACATATACCGGAATCACAGAATCATTTACAATACATGGCTTTTTCTTTATGACCGATCCTGGTCCAGGATCGGCCGGAGGATCAAACTCTTCTTCAATGTGTGTCTTATTCTCCACTATCTTTATCCTGTTAACAGTTTCCTGGCGGTCAATTAAATAGGCATACACCATAGAACCTGCTGCTCCCGCCAAAAGGCAGAACGCTAGTACAAACAGCATCCATTTCTTTCTCATGGATCAATCACGGCAGGAACCGTTCCTGCTTACTCCTTTCCTCCTGGAATTTCTGTTATTTTGCAGACCTGCTGCAAAACAGCTACTGCTCAAAAAGACCAGTAACCATAAAATCAGCACATGGGTACCACCTCCTTTACAAAGAACCAGAACGGTCATATCTGTCATTAGGGATTTTTTCGAAAATTAAATAGTAAAAAGAATAAAAGATTTGATTTATAAATACATCTGAGATCAGTGAAATAAATAGAAACTATAATTATTAATATTTTAACAATTTCTAAGATACAATAATTAATTAAATGGATTTTAATAACTGAATTAACAAATTTGAATTAAAGATTAAATTGACGCGTCTTCTGTGACGCATTGATTAATTGATATGATAACATGTTTTTTGAAAAAGTCAATACAGGAAATAGAATTTTTCTATTTCCTGTACCAGCTCCTGGACTAGAAAAGGCTCTAGCTTATTACCTCGCGGATTTTGGAGCGAATTCTCTGCAGAGCATTATCAACAGATTTTGGAGATTTATTCAGGATTCCTCCAATTTCCACATATCCTTTTCCCTTCAGATACAAATCCAGCACTTTATTTTCCATAGGACTTAAATAATCTGAAATTCTTTTCCGAAGATCCTCTGTAGTCTCCTGATCAATAATGATAGATTCCGGATTCTCCACGCTCAGTTCCCAGATTGGACTGCTTTCATCCTCCTGATTCAACGATACATAGGAATTCAGAGGCTGGTGCTTCTGGCGGTTAGAATTCTGAATGGCACTGTATATCTGCCTGTCAATACACACTCTGGCAAAAGTTGCAAAAGATGCCTCCTTATCTGTCTGAAAATCCCGGACTGCTTTAAACAAACCGATCATTCCTTCCTGAATCAGGTCATCTGTATCTCCTCCGATGAGGAACATGGCCCGGGCTTTCTGACGCACCAGCCCCTTATATTTCTCCATCAGATAATCTTCTATGGCTGTCTCTCCAGCCCGCAGACGGGCAATCAGTTCTTCATCACTTACACCATCGAACTTTCCCATATTTCCTCCGGATTTTATTTCATTCTCTGGCGAACCACCTCATAGGCAAGGATTCCTGCTGCAACAGACGCATTCAGAGAATCAATATCTCCCTTCATAGGAATAGCTGCCACAAAGTCACATTTTTCCTTTACAAGACGGCTCACGCCCTCTCCCTCATTTCCGATTACCACACCCATAGGACCGGTAAGATTCAGATTGTACATCAGATCTCCGCCCATATCTGCGCATACGAACCACATACCCTCTTTTTTCAGCTCTTCGATGGTCTGTCCAAGATTAGATACCTTGGCAACTGGTGTGTAGTTCAAAGCCCCTGCAGAAGTTTTTGCAACTGTTGATGTAAGCCCTGCCGCATGTCTTTTCGGAATGATAACACCATGTGCGCCTGCAAGGTTGGCAGTACGGATAATAGCTCCCAGATTATGGGGATCTTCGATATCATCAAGAAGAAAAATGAAAGGTGCTTCTCCTTTTTCCTTTGCTTTATTTAAAATATCCTCAACTGTGGAATATTCATATGCAGCCACCTGCGCGATCACGCCCTGATGGGCGCCTGTCTCACTTAACTGATCCAGACGCTCTTTCTGTACAAAATTAATGATCGTATCTTTTTTTCTTGCCTCACGGATAATGGTGCGTACTGGTCCATCCTGGCATCTGTCCAGAACAAAAAGCTTGTCCACGCATTTTCCTGAGCGAAATGCCTCTAATACCGCATTTCTTCCTTCAATCTGCTCGCTCATTTGCAGCCTCCTGTCTCTTATTGCCTTTGTAAAATCATTGCTGTTGTTCTTTATAAATTCTCTTCCGGAATTCCTTTTCTCACCAGTTCCACAATTCTGGAATAATCTTCTTTCAGGTACAAATATCCCATCAGTGCCTCAAAGCCTGTAGCCCTGCGGTAATCTGCCATTGTAGCATGCTTGGCCATTGTAGGGGAATGTGCATTTCTGCCTCTTTTATAGACAGCCAGTTCTTCTTCTGTAAGATCAGGTTCCAGAAGCTCCATCATCTTTGACTGCGCTCCTGCCTTTACCAGGCTGCTGGCCTTTTTATGAAGCTGATTCACCGGACAGTTGCCTTTTTTAACAAGGATTGTCCGGATCACCAGTTCATAAACACCATCTCCAATATAAGCCAGTGTCAGCGGGGAATAGGTTCGCAGATCCCTGTCTTTCAGTTCAAACAGTTCTTTTAATTCACTTAAGCCCGTTTCCATTTTACTCCTTCACGTGTATCTTTAAGAATGATTCCCTTTGCAAGGAGTTCATCACGAATCTCATCTGCTCTTGCAAAATTCTTTGCCTTTCTTGCCTCCTGGCGCTCTGCAATCAGATCTTCGATTTCTTTATCCAGAATTTCTTCTTTCTTCACAGCAGCAAGTCCAAGCACATCACAAAGCTTCACAAGAATTTCAAGAATTCCTTCTGCAAAAGCGGCGCTGCTTTCTTCTGTTACATTTGTATTGGCAAATTTGACCAGTTCAAATACAGCTGCAAGCGCATCAGCTGTGTTGAAATCGTCTTCCATTGCTTCTTCAAATTTCTTTACATATCCTTCTGCCTCTGCAAGAAGTTTCTTCTCAGCCTCAGTAAGTTCAACAGCAGATGCCTTCTCCTTACGGTCTTTCAGGCGTCCTGCTGCCTCTGTAATTCTCTCAAGGGCATTCTTGGAAGACTCCATAAGATCAGCACTAAAGTTCAGCGGACTTCTGTAGTGTGCATTCAGCATGAAGAAACGAAGCACCTGCAGGTCATACTGCTCGCTGATCTCACGCACAGTACGGAAGTTTCCAAGGGACTTGGACATTTTACGGTTATCAATATTCAAGAATGCATTGTGCATCCAGTATCTTGCAAAAATTTTGTCATTGCAGCATTCGCTCTGTGCGATTTCATTCTCGTGATGCGGGAAAATAAGATCCTCACCACCGGCATGGATATCAATCTCGTCTCCAAGATATTTCTTAGACATAACAGAGCACTCAATGTGCCAGCCCGGACGGCCATCGCACCACGGAGAAGTCCAGTATGGTTCCCCTTCTTTCTTCGGTTTCCAGAGTACGAAATCCAGCGGATCTTCTTTCTGGTCCTCTCCTGATACCTGAAGTGCACGGAATCCAGACTGCAGGTCATCCAGGTTTTTGTGGGAAAGCTTTCCATATTCTTTAAATTTCTTTACACGGAAATATACAGTTCCGTCTGCCACTGCATAAGCATATCCTTTATCCATAAGAGTCTGGATCATGCTGATCATGCCGTCAATTTCCTGAGTTGCCTGAGGATGTGTAGTAGCAGGCTTCACGTTCATTCCTGCCATATCCTTTTTGCACTCTTCAATATATCTCTGGGAAATTTCTTCTGCGGAAACTCCCTCTTCGATTGCTTTCTTGATAATTTTGTCATCTACATCTGTAAAGTTGGATACATAGTTTACTTCGTATCCTTTATATTCCAGATAACGGCGGACTGTATCAAAAATGATCATTGGACGTGCATTACCAATATGGATCAGGTTGTATACAGTAGGTCCGCAGACATACATTTTTACCTTTCCCTCTTCAAGGGGTACAAATTCCTCTTTCTGACGGGTCAGCGTATTAAAAATCTTCATTTTATTTCTCCCTCCGGTCAATTTCTCTAAATGTTATTTCGCAGCTACCAATTCCAGACTTCTGCAGCATTTTGTACTTGTGCGCACAACAACATTATTTCTTGTATAAAAGGCAGACTGCCTGGGAAGCAATTCCCTCTTCTCTTCCGGTAAAACCCAGCTTCTCCTCTGTGGTAGCCTTGATATTCAGACAGTCAGGCTCCATATGCAGCGCTTTCGCAATGTTTTCCTTCATCTGTGGAATATGAGGTGCCATCTTCGGCTTCTGGGCAATGATCACAGCGTCAATATTTCCTACACCATATCCTTTTTTTTCCAGAAGAGAGGCTACATGTTCCAACAGCTTTACGCTGGAAATCCCCTCGTATGCCGGATCTGTATCTGGAAAATGCTGTCCAATATCTCCAAGAGCTGCAGCTCCCAAAAGAGCATCCATAATCGCATGAATCAGTACATCTGCATCTGAATGTCCCAGCAGGCCTTTCTCCCACGGTATCTTCACACCGCCAAGGATCAGATTCCGGTTCTCTGTCAGTCTGTGTACATCATATCCCATTCCCACTTTCATAAGATTATCCACATTTCGTCCCTGCCTTTCTTCTTGAAAGGGATTTTCCTGCATAGCAAAAAATCCCCATGCTATCGTTCGCTATTATACATGATTTCCAACTAAAAAGCAATCCGTCAACAGTTTAATATGCCAGGGATTTCTGTCTGACATTCCAGACTGCGTTGCAACAGAATTCTGCACAATTTTTATTTATGACAAAGGCCTCCCGGGTGAACCCCAGAAGGCCTGACAATATATATTCTAAATATTTGCATATCTTTAAATACAAAAACATTTGACACATTTTCCTGTGGACAGTACTATTAAACTTCTGCGATTACCTCAACTTCGCAAAGAACATTCTTCGGAAGAGTTTTCACAGCGACACAGGAACGTGCTGGTTTGTTTACAAAGTATTTCGCATACACTTCATTAAACTTGGCAAAATCTCCCATATCAGCAAGGAAGCATGTTGTCTTAACTGCCTTCTCAAAGCTACTTCCTGCTTCTTTCAGTACTTCGCCAAGATTCTTCATAACCTGCTCTGCCTGAGTCTCAATGGTATTTCCGTTGATCTCGCCTGTTGCAGGATTTACCGGAATCTGTCCAGATGTGAATAATACTCCATTTAAGATCATTGCCTGGGAGTATGGTCCGATTGCTGCTGGTGCCTTCTCTGTATAAACTACTTTCATGGTGTAAATCTCCTTTCAATTTTTCTTTTATTGTCTTCATGCTATCGCAAAATTTTATTAGTGTCAAGCAATTTTTTTGTACGAATCTGGAAAGTAATTTTTTTGTACAAGTCTGGAACGGATTCTGCCTTGCAGGATTTTCCTATTACATAAATAATGTTTGCTGCACAGTCTTAGGGCGTGTTTAAAAAATCATTCCCGCAATCTGCACGCCCCACTTTGTGGGAGATTTCACCCGAATTCGGTTGCAGTAGCCCGCTACGGCACCCTCATCCGGGCGAAATCTCCCACAAATTGTGACGCACATCTTGCAGAAAGCCTTTTTCAAACATGCTCTAATTCAAATAATAATAAACCATCGCAGAAATCCTTTGAATATTGGAAACAGCATCTGCTTCCTTTCCTGCATTCTCAGACATTACGCATAGAATATAATCCGTTCTGGCTCCATAGACAATTCCAATATCGTGCTGGCTTTTATCATTTTCACCAGTTTTATTCGCTACCTGAACAGATTCCTTGAGCCCGCCAGGAATCTTTGTTCTGGTATCCTGATTCAGAAGCAAAGACAGCATCTGGTCAGAATCCTCCGGACTTACACATTCTCTTCGGTAAATCTTCTCTAACAAAGTGCCACAATCCTCCACAGAGGTCATATTACTGCTGCCAAGCCCTTCCGGATCTGTATTCGAAGGCGCAAGCGTATGAAGCACAGCTGTCTCTTTATAACCCTGTTCCCTAAGATACCTGTTAATTACACGTGCACCTGCATTGAATTGATTGGAAGCAGTCTGAAGCCTTACCATTTCATTAAAAGACTCATTGTCACTGTAGGTTACCATATTCTCCATAAGCCGAAACAGCTTGTCTGTCACAGTCTGACTAGCTGAATCTGCTTTCAGAAGTATCCCCTCAGCTATCCTGATTTTTTCCATATTTTCATAACTTGCAGCCATTGTAAATGCTTTTATCAGACTTGCAGAAGATATGGCTTTATCATTGATGGAGAACTTCTCTCCGCTCTTCAGATCTTTCACATAGACGCTCCAGTCCCCTTCCAAATTTTCCGTAAATTCCTTCACAGCTTTCTTCAGATTTTTGATCCCCGGATCCGTCAATTCCTTGATACTGCCATCTTTTTGGATTGTCAAGCCCTCTGGTGTAGTACCAGCTTCTTCCACTAATACGCCGCTTGATTCATCAAAATAATAATACCCGGAAAATCTCTTTTCTCCCACATTCATTTCCTGGATATAATAAATGCCACCTTCCTGACACACTCTTCCATTTCTGTCAACGTAATACCCGCCATCTAGTTTTATCTGTCCAATCTCTTCTTTTAGAATACAAACTCTTCCGGTACCGGAAAGCCTTCCAAGGTTATTTACCACATAAATCCCCGAAGTCCATCCTGCTTCCACAGTTCCATCTTCTGCTTTCGGGAGTGCTTCCTGTGAAATGGCTGTAAGATGTGCTTCAGAAGCTTTAAATTTTCCTGTCTCGTCGTGATAATAATATCCATTAAACACTGTTCCATCTACAACAAAATGGTCGAAATAATGTATAGCCTGAACGCAGTCTCCTGAACCATCTTCATTCAGACAGTAAAAGCCGTCACTTTTCAACATATATTTGCCATCACTGTTGGGAATAGGAAGTATCTTAGCTTCCTCTGTAACAGATGACAGGCTGCCGCCAGTTTCTGATTCCGCCAATACAGTCAGAACTTCAGGCTTCCATAACAGGAGCCCGCTGTTGCTGCACCAAAATGCTGCCCCCAAAAGGACTGCCATTCCAGCTGCTTTATACAGCCATCTGGTTTTTTTGCCTTTTTTCATGTTATTCTCCTTTTAATAAGGGCAGTATAACCTGTTTCTGCTTTGTATGCAACCTCTTTGTTTTCCATAACATTTTTACAGGCTCTGGAATGTGTTTGAAAAGACTTTCTGCAGGATGTACGTCACAATTTGTGAGAGATTTTGTCCGGAATACTCTCCCAAAATTTTTGCAGCTGTGCTTCCACATTTGACAATGTACACGTTTTCCTGTCATTCCACTCCACCGGAAAAAGATTGCTGTATTCTCTCTGCCGGAACCGTTCATCCAAAAGGAGAATAACACCATGATCCTCCCTTGTGCGGATTACTCTTCCAGCAGCCTGCAGAACCTTATTCATGCCAGGATACCTATAGGCGTAATCAAATCCATTTTCCCCATTTTCTGTGTAAAAAGAACGAAGAATTTCCCTCTCATTTCCCAACTGGGGCAATCCGGTTCCCACTAAAATGGCTCCAATCAGTTTTTCTCCCAGCAGATCAATTCCCTCTGAAAAAATACCACCCATAATGCAAAAAGCTACCAGTGATTCCTGATTCTGTTCAAATTCCTGAAGAAACTCTTCTCTTTCCTGTTCCTTCATAGAGCTGTTCTGACAGATACACTTCACCCAGTTTACAGAAAATTCTTCTTCGTAGACTGCATAAACCTCTTCCAACATTTTGTAAGAAGGAAAAAATACCATATAATTTCCCTTGCGCTGCCATACAGTCTTTGCTATATATTCCGCAATTTTATGATATTCCTCATATCCCCTGCGACTATATAAGGAACTTACATCGCCGGCATTTAAAATACAGCGGTTCTTCTGTGAAAACGGTGATTCCACGTAGATTCCATAATCGTCCTGCCTGTTGCTGAGCAATTTCCTGTAGTAGTTCATGGGCAGCAATGTGGCAGAAAAGAATACGGCACTGCGGCCTTTCTTCAGATATTCCCCCAGGTTCACTGCCGGATTTACACAGAACAGTTTCAGGCGAAACAGACCATCTTCTCCATTCTCAGCATAAACTACATAGTTCTCATCTATCAGTTCTGCAATATTCAGGAAATTACGAATATCAAAATAAAACTTCCTTACTTCATCTTCCAGTTCCACATCCTTATGTGCTTCCAGAAAAGCATCAAATTCTCCCTGAACCTTTAAAATCGTCATAGTTATGGAACCCGTGCCTGGGAGAACGAGGTAATTTCCACAGTCCACCTGTAGTTCTTTCAGCTGTTTATCCAGCTTTCCAAGGGAGCGGTAAAGCCGGGGTGCTCTTTCTTTCATAACTTTTCGAACCCGAACAGCATCTTCCCTGCAAATAGAAGCGCTGTACATCTCTCTTCCCCGTTCTGCCAGATTATGAGCTTCATCAATGAGAAAGACATAATCTCCACCTGCACCTTCCCCGAAAAAACGTTTTAAATGAACCGTAGGGTCAAACACATAATTATAATCACAAATTACAGCATCCACCCATAAAGACAGATCCAAACACATTTCAAAAGGACATACCTGCCATTTCTCTGCCTGCTCCCGTATAGTCTCCCTGTCATATCTGCTCTTCGTCGTCCACAGCTCATAGACAGCGTCATTGACCCTGTCGAAATGTCCCCTGGCGTAAGGACAATGTACCGGATCACATTTGGTTTCGTCCATAAAACACAGCTTCTCCTTGGCTGTAATGGTCACCACTTTGTATTTCATTCCCTTTTCCCGCAGCACCTCAAAAGCTTCCTGAGCCACTGTTCTTGTAATAGTCTTGGCTGTAAGATAAAAGATCGTCTCCCCTTTCCCTTCGCCAACAGCGCGAACTGCCGGAAAAATGGTAGACATGGTTTTTCCTACGCCGGTAGGTGCCTGAATAAAAATCTGACGACTGGCTCCAATTGCATGGTAAACACTGCTCACCATCTTTCTCTGACCTTCTCTGTAGAAAAATGGAAATTCCAGGCTCTGAAGAGAATGATTTCTCTCTTCCTTCCATTTTTTCTGATAACTGAGCCATTTATGATATTCATCCAGAAGTTTCTGGTACCATTCTTTCAGTTCCTCTATGGAGATCACCTCCCGGAACCTTTTCACCACTTCTGTCTCCAGATTGGCATATGTCATCTGGATTCCAATCTTCGACAAGCCTTCCTGAACACCGTAAATATAGCCATAACACATAGCCTGAGCCTTATGAACCTTCACAGGCTCTTCCATCTGTTCCACATTTCCATATATTCCTTTAATCTCATCGATCCAGACAACTTCATCTTCTGTAAAAATTCCATCTGCACGACCTTCTAACCGAATGTCCAGATCCTCATAGCTGCAATTCATCCGCAAAGCAACCTCTGCTCTGTAGTCTCCGCCCATTTGTTTCTGAAGCTTCCGATGCAGTCTGCTGCCCTTTAACATAGCATCTTTGTCTATAGTACCTCTTCGGTTATCAAGATCACCGCTTTGCAATATAAACTCCACAAGATTTCTTACTGATATTCGTGTTACCGGATTGTCCATTTCCAATTTACCGCCTTTTACTGGTCTGCTGCCTTCCAAACAAAGATACCTTATCTGTAAGCATTATAACACGAATTTTACTTATCGGCCTATCCTTTCACAGAAAACTCCGGCATATTACTCCGAAAATGCAAAGCAAGCATCTGCTTCTGAAGTTTCTCATTCCTCCTTGCTTCAATGGATATGCTATCACAAAATGTCTGCCACAGTTCCTCGTACTCTCCCATATCCCCTACGGCGCTCCCTGGCACCTGTATACGCACTTCTTTTCTCATGACGCACTCCTTCCCTTTCTCATGGCACAACGCCTTCTGCCTCTTCTCATCATAGATTACCCAGTTCTCATTGGGAAAGCGATTGGAAAAATGAAGAGCCATAAGAGACAGGATATCATTCCCCGGCTGGATCTTTGCCAACAGAAACCTTCCGCCAATCTCCCTGAAACGGACAAACCCAAAATAATGGTGATATTCCCGCTTCACGCAGAGTGCCAGTTTCGCAACCCTGGATACATATGGATCTGCCAGTGCCTCCATTACACGTTTTTCGCATCTGCCTCCCCCAAAAGCCCGGTGCAGCACATAATAAATGGCAGTTCCCCTGTCTTCATCTGCTGAAGCTGCCGCCAGACAGATCTGTTCGTAAACCTCGCTTCCCAGTCTCATAAGAATCGTCCTCATAACCTTACCAACCTTACTCTGATCTGTAGCAATCTCCCGATAAGAAGTGAACAATTCCATGCTTACAGGAAAACTGGTCTGAATGCTCACTTTACAGCCGCCTGCACACTCTTTCCATCCATCATAGACAGCAGAAAAAATTCCCTCCATAGAGTCCTCACATACCAGGATTCTTTTCTCTTGATTCATATAGCTCCCACCTTTCTGTCCACATGATTCTTTGTATTTTCTGTATACAGTCTTCTGCTCCCCATCTCATCTCCAAAGAGGGATAATTGCTGAAATGCAGCTTCATTCCCATGCTTCCGACAGTTCTCTTCATCCAGAAGATTACGGGTAATATAAGATTCCTCCAACCTGGTATTGTACATCATGCGGCCATTACAGGTGATAAAATATAAGGCACGCTTCAGAACCACACCAATCCTCTTCAAATCTGCAAATTCCAGGGAATGGGTTCTCCTGGCTCCAATGATTCTTCTGGCAGAGGTATAACCGATTCCCGGTACACGAAGAAGTTCATAATAATCTGCCTGGTTGATCTCTACCGGAAAAAACTCCAGATGTGACACTGCCCAGTCTGCCTTGGGATCCAGAAGAAGGTTAAAATCCGGATGCTTCTCTGAAAGCAGTTCTGAAGCCCGAAAACCATAAAACCGCATAAGCCAGTCTGCCTGATAAAGCCGGTGTTCCCGCAAAAGAGGCGGACCTGATAAGGACATGGGCAGATCCTTATCTTCATTTACGGCGACAAAAGCCGAATAAAAAACTCTTTTTAATGCAAAGTTCTTATACAAAGATTCTGCTACTGACACGATCTGATAATCGCTCTCCCCCATAGCTCCAATAATCATCTGGGTACTTTGACCGGCTGGTACAAACTTAGGGGCATGACGGTACAGAACCAATTCCTCCTTATTCTGATCTCGCTGCTGCTGAATCTGCTTCATAGGGCGCAGAATGGTTTGCCTGCTCTTATGCGGTGCCAGTTTCCTAAGCCCGTCTGCAGTAGGAAGTTCCAGGTTCACGCTCATGCGATCTGCCAGATACCCCGCCCTGGCGATCAGTTCAGGAGCAGCACCTGGAATGGCTTTCAAATGAATATATCCCTGAAAATGATATTTATTACGAAGAAGATTTACTGTACAAAGCAGTTCTTCCATAGTCCTGTCTGGACTTTCCTTTACTCCGGAACTTAAAAACAGTCCTTCAATATAGTTCCTCCTGTAAAATTCCATAGTCAGACGACACACTTCTTCTGGGGTAAAACTGGTACGCACCACATCATTGGAGGCTCTGTTTATACAGTATTTACAGTCAAATACACATTCATTTGTATAAAGGATCTTCAAAAGACTGATACATCTGCCATCCTGAGCAAAACTATGACAGATTCCGGCAGCAATGCTGTTTCCCATGCCCTTTCCATCTCCCTTTCGATCCACACCACTGGATGTGCAAGCCACATCATATTTCGCGGCATCCGATAAAATCTCCAGTTTCCGCTTCAATGTCATTGATTCCTGAATAATCATCCCGTAACAAAGCTCCTTTTATGTAATCTGTGTTTCGCATTCTTTATTATTCTTAATTTCAGAACGTTTGTTCTTGTTTTATTTTAGAACGCACGTTCTGTTTTGTCAATATCATAAAACGGCACGAAATTTTTTCTATACAAAAAGAGCCATAAATCAAAGATTAATTCTAACACTACCTTTGATTTACGGCTCTTATCTCATTCTTTTAATATTAAAGCTCCCGGACGACAGCCAGAAATGGTACATGCTTACATCAGCGAATTCATGAATACCAGACGTTCTGAACGTATGAGCAGATTTTCATATATGTGAATGCTGCCGACAGGTGACCTATCCACTCAATTTCAAATCTGTGTCAGCACAAAAATATCATAAATTGCTTTCACTGCATTTTCAAAATCACGGTTCTCCACGCCAATGATAATATTCAGCTCACTGGAGCCCTGGTCAATCATCTTGACGTTTACATTTGCATGTGCGAGGGCAGAGAAAATTCTTCCGGCTGTACCGCGGGTGGATTTCATTCCACGTCCTACAACTGCGATCAGGGCAAGGTCAGATTCCATTTCCACAAAATCCGGCTGAACCAGGCGATGGATTCCCGCAATTACCTGCTGCTCCTTTTCTTCAAACTCATCCTGGTGAACATATACTGTCATGGTATCAATACCGGATGGAACATGCTCAAAACTGATTCCCTGGTCTTCAAATACCTGAAGCACTCTTCTGCCAAATCCGATTTCACTGTTCATCATGGACTTCTCAATGTTGATAGAACAGAAACCTTTCTTTCCTGCAATACCGGTTATGGTATATTTCGGCTTGCGGCAGGTACTCTCCACAATAAAAGTTCCCTTATCCTCCGGACGGTTGGTGTTGCGGATATTAATCGGAATTCCCTCTTTTCTTACAGGGAAAATAGCATCTTCATGAAGAACAGTAGCTCCCATGTAGGAAAGCTCACGAAGTTCACGGTATGTAATGGTCTCAATCACAGCCGGATTCTTTACAATTCTCGGGTCTGTTACAAGGAAACCGGATACATCAGTCCAGTTTTCATACATATCAGCCTTAATTGCCTTGGCAACCAGAGAACCTGTCACATCAGAACCACCTCTGGAAAAAGTGGTCACAGTTCCATCGTCCTTTGCACCATAGAAGCCCGGCACAACTGCATTCTCACATTTGGAAAGACGCTTGTTCAGAAGTTTGTCTGTCTTCTCTGAATCCAGATTTCCGTTTTTATCAAAACGGATTACTTCTGCTGCATCCACAAATTCATAACCAAGATAAGCAGCCATCACTTTGCCGTTCAGATATTCTCCACGGGAAGCGGCGTAATCCCTGCCAATCTGTGCTTTAAAATTCTCTTTGATCAACTGGAAATCCTCTTCCATGGAAAGAGCAAGGCCAAGCCCTTTAATAATCTCATAATAACGAGATTTGATTTCTTCTAAAACCTTTTCAAAATCACCGCCATTTGCAGCTGCGTCATAACAGCTGTAAAGAAGATCTGTTACCTTCGTGTCCCCGTCAAATCTCTTACCTGGTGCAGAAGGAACAACAAAACGTCTGCTCTCTTCACTTCTGATAATATCTCCGACTTTTTCAAACTGCTCCGCATTTGCAAGGGAGCTTCCGCCAAACTTTACAACTTTTCTCATAATCCTTATGCTCCTCAAAAACTTTTTCTCCATTTTATGAAAAAATTCGACTTTTTGCAAGGGTTTTTTCGATTTAATTCGTGAAAGTGTTAAATACCTCCAATACCCGCAGCTGTTCTCCATCTACTTTAAAATGAATATCCCAGGATCCAAAAGACATTCCGTATTTTCTTTCAGGGTCCTTCTGATACCCAGGTCTTGGATCGTTTGCAAGGACAGCAAGAAGCGCTTCTCTTTTTTCCACTGGAATCTTCTTCAAAAGCTCTTCCGGAAACTCTACTTTCAGCTTATGATCCTGAATCTGGTCGGTAAATCCGCCTGCTGCTTCCGGATGGCTGTCCACGTAAGCCAGATAGGGCTTTATATCATAAATAGGTGTTCCGTCCATAAGATCCGCTCCTGATACATGAAGCACCGGTCCATACTTTTCAGAAAACTCTACGCTCTCCAGCCTTACACTGGAAAGTCCTATGGGATTTGGACGAAAAGGAGACCTTGTAGCAAAAACGCCCATTCTGACGTTTCCCCCAAGTCTTGGAGGACGCACTGTAGGAGACCACTCCTTGCGGACAGCCTGTGAAAATTCCCAGATCAGCCAGATATGGGTATACTCTTCCAGCCCTCGAAATGCCTCATGGTTCCGATATTCCGGTTCAAAAATAATATCCGCCTTTAGTTCCTGTATTCTGCAGCTCTGATGGGGAATTCCAAATTTCGTTGGAAAATCACTTCTGATATGAGCAATTACTTTCATTTCCATTGTTTATTATACCTTTATCAATCTTTATGTGTGCTCCTATAAACCCGCAGATATCATCTATAAACAGCGAACCTCTATTCCTCATGTCCGCCGCTTTTTTCTTCCTCCTTGATTTCCCAGTGAAGCAGGAACGTAAGAGCTGCACGAAGAGCAATAATTCCGGCTACAATTCCGATTTCCTTCCACTCACGTACCACTACAGTACGTAGAATCTCACTTCCCATTTTAAATTCCAGTCCCATGGCAAGTCCCCTCGCCAGATAGACACCAGTATCTCCGGCATGTTTCAGCCACTTGATAAATCCGGTAATTCCACTCCAGATAATAATGGCAACTCCAATAAACTCAAAAATTACAATGGCGAAACCAGCAATATTCTCCAGAACCCACTCCATAATTCCAGTTATGGTCGTCATCATAGGTACCTCCTTTTTCCTGCTGACAGGATACCTTTTCTTACAGAATATATTTTCATTGCTACACAGCCTGTAAACAGCAACAGTTTCTTATTTTTGCTCCAGCCAGGTCACCACTTCTGTGTGATCTGTAAAACAAAACATTTCCACAGGCTGGATTTCTTTAACTATATAATTTTTTCTCGTAAGGAAATTAAGGTCTCTTGCAAGTGTTTCCGGGTTACAGGAAATGTAAACAATTTTCTTCGGAGAGAGTTTTATTACGGAATTCAGGAATTTCTCGCTGCTGCCTGAGCGGGGAGGATCCATAAATACCACATCTGCCTTTTCACCAGCTTCTGCCATTGCCTCCATAAATTCACCGGCATCACCCTGGCGGAAAGATATGTTTACCACCTTATTCTCTCTTGCATTGATCCTTGCATCCCTGACTGCATCTTTATTCAGTTCCACTCCGACCACTTCTCTTGCCTTACCAGAAGCTACCAGACCAATGGTGCCAATTCCACAATATGCATCAATGACTTTTTCTTTCCCTGTCAGCCCTGCAAATTCCACAGCTTTTCCATAAAGAATTTCGGTCTGCACTGAATTTACCTGATAGAAGGATTTTGGTGAAATACGGAAGGATTTTCCACAAAGGGTATCACGGATAAATCCCTTACCATAAAGTACGATTTCCCGCTCGCCAAGAACCATGCTTGTATTTTTGTCATTAATATTTAATACCACAGTACTGATCTCTGGATGAACTTTTCTTAATGCCTTCACAAAGTTATTCTTGGATGGAAAAATAGGAGAGGCGACCACCAGTACTACCATTACCTCACCTGTAGAAAAGCCACGACGCACCAGTACATGGCGCAGAAGTCCATATCCGGTATCCTCATCATATGTTTTGATCTTAAAAGACTTCAGCATTCCCCGAATGGTACGGATGATTTCCTGACTCTTCTTATCCTCAATCAGACACTGTTCAATAGAAACCACTCTGTGGGTACCAGCCTCATAAATTCCAGAAATAATATTTCCCTTCCGGTCACGGTCAAATACAGCATGAACTTTATTCCGGTAAAAATAAGGATCTTTCATTCCAATTACCGGCTTCACATTCCCAAACTTCTTCAAAAGCCCCTGTACCTGATTTTGTTTCTTTTTAAGCTGTGCGGAATAAGGCACACCCTGATACTGGCACCCACCGCACTTTTTTGCGTATGGACAGACTGTCTGTGTTTTTTTCTCTTCCATAAATTCTCCCTTATCTTTATTTTGCTTTTCGTTCTTCATAATATCTGACTAGAGCGTGCTCTAGCTTCAGCGCCGCCAACGCACTAAAAGTGCCTACAAGGGCTCCAGCCAGCACATCTGTAGGATAGTGTACTCCCACGTACAATCGGGACAAAGCGATCAGTACTGCCAGGACCATGGCTGCTTTTCCCCATTTTCCAGGAAAGGCTTTATAATATACGCCTGCACAGGCAAAAGATGCGCAGGTATGACCTGATGGAAAAGAATAGTCCTTCAGCCTGGCAACCAGAGGCACAAGTCCCTCCACAGAATCATAAGGTCTTATACGCGCTACCAGATCCTTAAGGCATAAATTCGTAACCACTGCCCCTATAGCTAGTGCCAGAAGTGCGGTTACACCTGCCTTTCTTGTCTTCTTTGGAAAAAGAAAGAGCAGCCCCAAAACAATCCAGAACCAGCCTCCGTCTCCTAGAAAGGTAATTCCCTTCCACAGCCAGGTAAACAGATCACTTCTTAAATACTGCTGTATAAAAAGCAGAATCTGTGCATCAATATTATGTATCCATTCAAGCAATTCCACTTATCCTCCACCCGCTTTCAATTCTGATTGCTGTCTATATATTTCTATAATTTATTTTTATAATGGTTCAGCAGACAGTGTGTAACTGCAAAGGAACTCAACAGCTGCTTTTATTTCGTTATTATAGCGTAAAAGACGGTTCGTGTGGTGCGAACCGTCTTAATTCTTTTTAATTCTTATTCACCTGCGTGATACAGGATCTGCTGAAGATATTGCCGATTCTGCTCAAGATCAGGAACCAGAACCTGCATGCCGTCAATCGTCTGAGGTGTGTAGGCTCCATCCTCCGGAATCCGGTATGATGCAATTTCATCTGTACCGATGTTCATCACATCCATGGCATATCCGGTTATATCCCACAAAGAAAGATCCGTAGTAACCATTGGAAGAACATCCTTAACCAGACCTGCAATATCAAAAACTCCCAGATCTTTTATCTTGGCAAAAGCAGCCATAAGTACTTCCTGCTGCCGCTCTGTTCTCCGATAATCGGAATTTCCAATAGAACGGTTGCGTGCATGGATAAGTGCCTGTTCTCCATCCAGATGGTTCATTCCTTCCTGAAGATTCCAGTCGCTTCGAAGAGGCTGAGGGTAAAGAACATTCTGATCTCGTCCGCAGATATAATCTGCTTCCGCCTGAGTCAACTCCAGATCTATTCCTCCAACCTTGTCAACCAGAACCTGGAAAACTTCAAAATCCACTTCCACATTTCCATCTATCTTTACTCCGAAATTTTCTTCCAGAGTCTGGTCCAAAAGATCCATTCCTCCATATGCGTAAGCCGCATTAATACGAGTAGTCGAATATCCAGGAATGGCAACATAAAGATCTCTCATAAAAGAGGTCAGGCTTACAGTACCCTGATCCTTGTCCAATGTAGCAAGAATCATGGAATCGGAACGCTGACGGGACTCTCCCTCTCTTTTGTCCTGTCCGATCAGCAAAATACTCTTGATATTGCTGGTGGCCGCTTCAGCATCCGTATTCTCTGCCTTTACTGTATATGCAAACGCCGTACTCACAGCCGGGCTTTCCAGAAACAGCACCGCGCCAAGGCAGATAAGGGTCTTCTTCCATATGGTAGATCTCATATATTTGCTCCTATGTACATGTGCATGGTCAAAAAGGAATCTTTCTGCCGGTTCTTTCATAACCAGCAGTCGCTATTGATTACTGTTCACTCCGTTCACAGTAATCATTATTTTACTACAATTGTCAGAACAGCTCCGTTTGAAGCATTGCCATTGGAGTCAACAACATAATAAGTCAGTTCATAAGTACCCGGAGTATTCACATCAACGGTTCCAGTGATCTGAATCTTACGATAAAGATCACTTGTTGAATCTTTATCGTCTTGAATGTCTTTTACATAACTCAGTCTGTCAATCTGTGTTCCCTTGGCAATTTCAACGTAGTAAGTATTCAGATAAAAACGCGGATCCTGAGGGTTCAGCTGGTCAATCTTTTCTTCTTCCCTTTCCTGCGCTTTTTCTTCTTCTGTCATTTCTGGTTCTTCTTCATCTTCTGAATCAGTCTCATTTTCATCCTGCAGGGCTTCATCCGTTTCTGCATCTGTATCTGTATTGTCAGAAGAAGTTTTGGTTTCTGAAGTAAATCCCATAAGATTTCCCTCGGAAGTCATATGATAAGTTACCTTTGTTACATTGTTACTGTTATCCTTTGCAACATAAACAACTGTGACTTCATCCCCTTTTTCATTTGGATAAACATTCTCAACTGTCAGGCTGGCTGAAACATCTCCATCTCTCTTGTCAACAGCTTTTACTCCTTCCAGAAGATCTTCCGTTGTCATATCCGAAGTGTAGCTGTTTTTCTTGCTCTCTGCAATGGTAATTTCCGGTCCCTTGCGATCCTGCCTCATATACAGCCATCCCAGGATTCCGGTCGCTCCTATTGCCACTGCCGCCATTAAAACAATCAACCATTTACGCATATCTGCAGCTCCTTATACTCAATTTCATCAGCGACGTTTTCTTGATTTCTGTTTCTTGGATCTGCTTTCTTTCTCTGAATATGGAATACTTCCCAGAACAGAAAGTCCAAGATAACGCTCTACATCTTCCTCAACCTTGATCGTATCATTTGTAAGATAAATGATGATCACAATCGCCATTGCAATGATAACACCTAAAAGTCCACCGATCACACCATTCTTCGCAAGACTTGGGCTGGCTTTTTCATTTGGGATGTTTGCGCTGTCAACTACGTTAACCGCCTCAATATCCATAACTGACTGAATGTGCTCTGCTGCCATATCGCGGATAGCATTGGCCATCTCACTTGCTGTATATGGATCTTCATCAGATACTATGATCGTTACAATACGGCTGTCTGTAGAAGTATCTACGGTCAGTTTGCCAAGCAGCTGCTGATAGGTAATATTAAGATTCAGCTGTGCAATTACACCTTCAAGAACTGTACGGCTCTTAATAAGTTCCGCATAGTCCTTAGTCAGCTGTGTACTGGTCTGCATATCTGCACTGGTCAGTGTATTGCTGTCCTGTTTATTCAGCACCATGATCTTCGTAGTAGATTCATACTGTGGAGTGATAAAAAGCATTGTTCCGATAATGGAAATCACACCCAGAATGATACCGGAAAGAATAATCACTCCCAGCCTGCTAAGAATCAGGTGAAAAATCTCACCTAAATCGATTTCAATTTCATCGTTATTATTTGTAACCTGATTTTCCATTCTTCTTCTCCGTTACCCTGTAATTTTCTTTACTTTTTCAAAACAGATACATCGTTTTCAACGACATCCCATATATAAAAGTCAAAATCTCTCGTTATTTATAATGCACTCCGGATTGCTGATAAAAATCATATCTGCGTAATCCGTTCCCATCATTTTTTCAATTTTGTCGTAACATTTGCCAATGTGAGGTGTTCGTTTGGCCAGATCATGACCGTCAGACCCTACAAAATCCAGCATTTCTTCTTTAATTACTTTCTTGCAGAAACGCTTGATCATAAAGCCATCCTCACCAATAATACTGTCCGCATTCATCTGGATATAGGCCCCCATATCCCTGAGTTCATCAATAAAATCCAGACCGCTTTTTACTACCGAATGATAGCGTTCTACGTGTGCAATAATAGGATAATAGCCCTTCCGGATCAATGCCTGCACCCGTTCCCTGATATAGGACTTTTCGTCTGAAGTCCGAAACTCCGTTAACACATAACGGGAACCTGACATGGTAAGTCTTTCCCCTTTTTTCAGACAGTCTGTCATATCCATGCTGGAATGAAGCTCGCAGCCCAGATACATCTGAATACCGTCTTCTCCAATCTCAGCGGCAGCCTTCCTCACACGAAGGAACTGCTTCTTAACCTGTTCCAGAGACGGCTCAAACATATCATATCGAAAATGCGGAGTGGCAATAATGTTGCGGACACCGTCATCATATTCCTTCTGGAGCATGCGTACAGATGTCTTAAGATCCTTCGCTCCATCATCTACTCCCGGAACAATATGACAGTGAATATCATAAATACCTTTCATTCGCTTCGCCCATTTCCAATCTCTTCATATAACAATCTCGAATAATGCCGAATCAGTATTTTCCGTATTCTCCGTACTTGCCATATTTGCCATATTTACCATACTTACCGTATTTACCATATTCCTTAGTATCTACCTTGTTCAAAATTGCACCGATGATCGGACAGTTGGTCTTCTCTAGCTGCCCCTTGATCTCCTGTACAAAATGGTAGCTGATACTGCCGGATTCAATTACAATGACAGTTCCATCGCAGGAATCCGCCACAACTGCACAGTCGATTACTCGTCCAAGAGGCGGTGTATCTATGATAATGTAATCATATACATCTCTTACAACACGGATCATGTCTTTAAACTGTCTGCTTCCTAAAAGCTCTGCCGGGTTCGGCGGTACAACACCGGAAAAAATAATGTGAAACTTGGGAAGATTGGTTGCGCAGATAACGTCCTGCAGTTTCGCCTGCTTGGACAGGTAGTGGGTCAGTCCCTTCACTTCTTCCTCAACCTGTACACGTCCCATAAGTACGGATTTACGAAGGTCTGCATCAATCAAAAGTACAGATTTACCACTCTCTGCAAGGGAAGCTGCAAGATGGAAAGTTACATTACTCTTTCCTTCATTCGGGGTACAGCTTGTAAATGCAATCACCTTTTTGTCGGCACCGCAAAATTGAATATTTGTACGAAGTGCCTTATAAGCCTCATCCATGGATGAATCAGCTTTCCAGTCGCTAATTTTTACTTTTACCATAATTTTGTTTTCACCTTATCTATTTGTTATCCTGTAAATCTGCCATATTTTCCTTCTGATTTCCCATAATTCACGTCATGGCAGTGTCTGCCTAAATATTATACACTAGAAGTACCGCATTGGCTAGTACATTTTCGAACTAAATATGCACAATTTTTCACAAAATTTTCATATTATTCTTGATTCCCTTCCTGAATCCCTTCTATACCCTGAACGGATGATCCCTCTTCCAAAAGATAAACTTCTACATCAAATACACCGCTGTTCAATGCTTCCGCATGGCTTCCCATATAAATATCAATGCGGTTGTTCTTAATGGCGCCGCCGCAGTCTTCTGCCACATAGACCTGTCCATTGATAACTACTTTAGAACCGTAAGGAATTACAGTTGGATCTACTGCAATAGTACGGTTCGTGGTAGCTGTCACACCTGTGGATGTGATTCCGTTTGCCCACGGACCGCAGCAAATGCTGCACTGGCAGTAATGGGTAATATGGAAAACACCAAGTGGACGAAGGCTGCTGTCTGCGGAAACCATAATCGGCTGTCCTTCAAGAACACCTGCATTTCCCCCTGTCTGGGTAACACCTTCTACTGCTTCTGCAAATACGCCCTCTCCTGTACTTTTATGTATAATTCCTGCTTCTACAGTTCCATCTGAGGTTGCATCTGAAGCTACCTGATTCTTATCTTCATACCCCTCCAAAACAGAGGTTGGGATATATCCCACCTGTTCTTCTCCATTATCATCCTCAAACAGAATCCTGCTCCAGATATCATCAATAGTACCTGTCCGGCTGATTTCATCTTCTTCCAGCACTTCGCCGATCACAGACCCCTCTTTTCTGCCAGGATAATCTAATACATCTGTATCTGCCGCTACTGTGACAGTATCCTGGACTTCCGTGATCTCATCCTCGATTTTCCCGGAATCCTTTTTTTCGACAGCTTCTTCTGAAACTGTTTCTTCTTTATTATCATTATTTTCCTGTGCTGTACCTGAAATGGCCGGACCGGCTATTTCCGCTCCAAGCGCAGAAACAGGCATACATGCAGAAACACATACTGCCATAACCAGAAATCTTTTTTTCATGAATTTATATCTCCTGATCTGTTCAATTTTCCCCTCTACTCTTTGTTTATCATAGCACAGCTATTTTCTTATTTCAAATCCCATCAGGCTTTTTAGAAATTTTTCACATTTATTATTGTAGCTTTTTTATTTTTTCATTAAAAAAAACATTATTTCATTTTTTTCAAAAAAACATTGACAAAATAGATTTTATACTGTATTATATGTTTTGTCGCTGAGGAAAACAGTTGACAGCAATAAATGCGATAGTGGCGTAGTTGGTAACGCGCGACCTTGCCAAGGTCGAGACCGCGGGTTCGAGCCCCGTCTATCGCTCTGAAGCTCCGATTTAGTCGGAGCTTTTTTGTGTCTGAATCCGCCTTACAAAGCGGTCACTGTCTTTTGTATACTTCATAAGAAAATCCCGCTTATTTTTTCGGAAATAATTTATAAAGGACATCTTATTTTAAACAAAAAAGCCTTGTACAATTTGCTTTTCTATCTGAAGATTCTCTATTGACTCATCTTTCAATAAGAATTTTCAGTTCTTTGCACTTTGTACAAGACCTTTTATTACTTCATTTTATTATTCTGTCCAGAATCCAATATTTTTCTTAAAACGTGTTAAAAAAACTTTCCGCAAGATGTGCGTCTCAATTGCAGGAATGATTTTTCAGCCACGATTTAGTGATGGAATAATCTAATTCCGGTAAATGCCATTGCTATATTGTATTTATTGCAGGTATCGATTACGTCTGCATCTCTCACAGAACCGCCTGGCTGTGCAATATATTTCACGCCACTTTTGTAAGCTCGCTCAATATTGTCGCTGAATGGAAAGAACGCATCAGATCCTAATGTTACATCTGTCATCTGATCCAGCCATGCTCTCTTCTCTTCCTTTGTGAAAACTGCAGGTTTCTCTGTGAATGTCTTTTCCCAGTTTCCATCTGCCAGAACATCCATATACTCATCACCAATGTAAACATCGATAGCATTGTCGCGCTCAGCTCTTGAAATACTTTCCTTAAATGGAAGATTCAATACTTTCTGGCTTTGGCGAAGGAACCAGTTATCTGCTTTCTGTCCTGCAAGACGTGTACAGTGAACTCTTGACTGCTGTCCTGCACCAACTCCGATTGCCTGTCCGTCTTTTACATAGCATACGGAATTGGACTGGGTGTATTTCAGAATGATCAGGGAAACTTTCATATCACGCTTTGCTTCCTCAGATAATTCTTTATTCTCAGTTACGATGTTGGAAATCAGCTCATCATCAATTGCAAGCTCCTGTCTTCCCTGCTCAAAAGTAACGCCGAACACCTGCTTATGCTCTAATGGAGCCGGTACATATTCCGGATCGATCTGAATTACATTGTAGTTGCCTTTTTTCTTCTGTTTCAGAACCTCAAGTGCCTCCTCTGTATAACCAGGAGCGATCACACCGTCGGAAACTTCTCTCTTGATCAGAAGTGCTGTGTCTTTGTCACATACATCAGAAAGGGAAATAAAATCACCGAAGGAAGACATTCTGTCTGCGCCTCTTGCACGGGCATATGCACAGGCAAGTGGCGAAAAATTCTGCCAGTCCATATCCTCTACCCAGTAGATTTTTGCAAGCGTCTCTGTGAGCGGAAGACCAATGGAAGCACCTGCCGGGGAAACATGTTTAAATGAAGTAGCTGCGGGAAGCCCGGTTGCCTTTTTCAGATCACGCACCAGCTGCCAGCCGTTAAAGGCATCCAGAAAGTTAATATATCCAGGTTTTCCGGAAAGTACTTTAATTGGCAGTTCACTTCCATCTTCCATGTATATTTTAGATGGTTTCTGATTTGGGTTACAGCCGTATTTTAATTCTAACTCTTTCATGGTTATCTCCTCCATTTTATCTTTTAAGGTAACGATTCAGTAGGTACTATTCCGTGAGGCATTCCGTTTTGTGAATATAATTTACCCAAAACGGAAAGCTTTATTTTCAGTGATTCTTGTTGATAATTTTTGATTCATATTTACCAGTCTCGATATCAATGTATCTCACAAAAAGTGAAACCTTATTGTCTTCATTCAGGCTCTCCCACAACATATCTGCAAACTCATCCATGTGATCCGGAATCTGAACAAGCTTCGGCTCACCCTCAAAGCTTGGCAGCGGGTTTCCATCACATTTATAAGTATGGATAAAATGTCCCTCACCGGCCTTTGCATTCTGATATGCAAAAGTGTAACGGTTGCAGGAGGAAGGATCTCCATTATTGCTTTTCAAAATGGACATTGCATAACTGTAAGAGCCGTTCTCCACATGCATAATTCCAGAAATACGTGGTGTATAGTTTGGTGCATCTGGCTCAAACTCTCTGGAACGTAAAGACTGCTCGAAAGTGAGCTGATGATCCATTCCTTCGTAAATAGTGTCTGTCTGGTCACCGTTTGTCACAATTGTTTTATTTCCAAGTACGCGGACAGGTGCATAAATGATCAGGCTTGGATCTACCAGTTTGGAAGGGTCAAATGCCTGTGTGCGGATTCCCTCGCCATCCTCCACAAATACACGGTTGCGGCTGTTTTCACTTCTTCCCATAATAAAGTAAGCAGTAACTGCCTTCGTTCCATCAGCGCTGCGGCCAATGATGATTCCTCGTCCCGGGTAAGAATTTTCCTTCAGTTCTTTGTCCAATGCTATCATTTCCATGCAGATGTTCTCCTTTCGAAATTTACATGAGTATATTACCGCAGCCACCAGATTTTCATCAATAGTGTAAATGTTGACTGCGTGTATAAAAAAACGCCTGGGAAGCCTCTCTTCCAGGCTGCCCAGGCGGTCGACACAATGATATTACTGCACTCCCTGTGGGTATTCCCACGATCCGCCAGTCATGCAGTTCTTTTTTATACTACAATATTTTTTTCGTTATTTCAAGATGGGAAATCTTTTTCTTTTATGTACAATTTTTTTGTGGTTACTGGTCACGGAGTGACCAGTAACACGCTTCGCGATGCACAGAAATCATGCATTCGCATGATTTCGCGCTGAGATTCTCGGGTTTTCTGTGAACTTTGTTCACAAAAAACACCTCGCGGAACGTTACCAATGAACAGTAACTTTTTGTGGTTACTGGTCGCAATGCCTGCATGAGCGAATTTATAGATATAATCCGTACTCTCTTCTCAGGAAATTCCCATCAGGCCCTGATCTATTGTGATCTGTGCACTGATATCCGCCTTCATCTGCTCCCAGGCATCCGGATGATCCACATAATACTTGGGGCATTCCTTGCCTGTCACATCATAATGCCGGATCACCTGCTCTGAGGTCAGCCCAAATCGGGCGCACAGCCATGCAGCCAGCTTTACCACAGAATCATAAGTTTCCTGTTCAAAAACGCCGGTATCATCTTTATGACAGCACTCAATGGAAATACTGTCCACATTCCTTGAGTTAGTCGCATAAGACATCTCCGAGGTAGGAATACACTGGATCACTTCACCCTCCAGTCCTACTACAAAATGGCTGCTTACTTTCGCCTCATGAGAAATGGAAAGATTCTCAAAATAATCCCTGTTATTCTGGGCTGTGGCACCGGGATTGGCTGTATAATGGATCGCTATGTAATCAGCTCCATTCAGGGGCAGCTGAGGCCTGGAATACTCATTTGGAGTCAATAATTGTACATCTATGTAGGGAGCACCCTGGGACATCCATTCTTCCGGTCCATAATTCGTATGATCATTCGTTTCCTGGGATGTCTCTGCACTTTCCTCCTGCTTCTGTCCTTTCCTTACCATCAGAATAACCACTCCTGTCACAACCAGAAGCAAAAGAAGCACCAGTAATGCCAGACGCTGATTTCTCTGACGGATTCTGCCGCCCTTATCTGTTTTTTCTCTTTTGTTAAAAGAAGGCCGCCTTGAAAAAGACGGCCTTGCAGATTTTCTTTTCATTATTTGTCATCCACACTGTAGTTCGGTGCTTCTTTTGTAATGTGAATGTCATGTGGGTGAGACTCTTTCAGGGAAGCAGCAGAAATCTTCACGAATTTACCATTCTGTTTCAGTGCTTCAATATTCTCAGCTCCACAGTATCCCATACCGGAGCGAAGTCCTCCGATCAGCTGGAATACAGTGTCCTCAAGGTGTCCCTTGTATGCAACACGTCCTTCCACACCTTCCGGAACAAGCTTCTTGGCATTCTCCTGGAAGTAACGGTCCTTGCTGCCATTCTCCATAGCTGCAATGGATCCCATTCCACGGTATACTTTATATTTTCTTCCCTGATATAACTCGAAAGTTCCCGGGCTCTCATCGCATCCGGCGAACATGCTTCCCATCATACAAACGTTTGCACCAGCTGCGATTGCCTTGGTAACATCGCCTGAATACTTGATACCACCGTCTGCAATAATCGGAATACCATATCTCTTGGCAACCTCATAGCAATCCATGACTGCTGTGATCTGCGGTACACCAATACCAGCAACTACACGGGTGGTACAGATAGAACCAGGTCCGATTCCGACCTTAACTGCATCTACACCAGCATCGATCAGAGCCTTGGTAGCGGCTCCTGTGGCAACGTTTCCTGCGATAACCTGCAGCTCCGGATATGCAGCCTTGATCTCTCGTACAGCACGGAGGATATTCTCAGAATGACCATGAGCAGAATCAACAACGATGACATCAACATTTGCCTTCACAAGTGCGTCTACACGAGCAAGCACGTTGGCGGTAATACCAACAGCAGCTCCACAGAGAAGACGTCCCTGTTCATCTTTGGCAGCCAGAGGATATTTGATCTGTTTCTCAATATCCTTGATGGTGATAAGTCCTTTTAAGTTAAAATCATCATCTACAATGGGTAATTTCTCTTTACGGGATTTCGCAAGGATCTCTTTCGCCTCTTCCAGTGTAATACCTTCTTTGGCTGTGATCAGTCCCTCAGATGTCATGGACTCTTTGATCTTCTTGCTGAAATCTGTCTCAAACTTCAGATCACGGTTGGTAATAATACCTACCAGCTTCTTGCCTTCTGTGATCGGGACACCGGAAATACGGAATTTCGCCATTAAGTCATTGGCATCCTTCAATGTATGTTCCGGAGATAAGAAAAACGGATCTGTGATAACACCATTCTCAGAACGCTTAACCTTGTCCACCTCTTCTGCCTGCGCCTCGATAGACATGTTCTTGTGAATGATACCGATACCTCCCTGACGTGCCATGGCAATCGCCATATTGTACTCAGTAACGGTGTCCATTCCTGCACTCATCATGGGAATGTTCAGTTTAATCTTCTTTGTAAGGTAAGTTGAAACGTCAACTTGATTCGGGATTACTTTGGAGTACGCCGGAACTAAAAGAACGTCGTCGAAAGTAATGCCTTCACCAATGATAGTACCCATTGCTTTTCCTCCCTTGTCTTATTGTGTCTTTGGTTTGTAGATTAGTGTAGCAAAAAACTAAAAGTGTGTCAATCTAGTAAATTAATCTAAAAATACTTTGCTCGGAGCAGTATTTCTCATGGTTTTTGCCAATATTTCATCTGGCTCGATAATTACTTTGCAGGTATCTGCGCCATCGCGGCAGACAATTGCAAAACGCTTATGTTCCGGATTTCCGGAGGAAAAATCCTGTACTTTCAGCTTCTGGTTGCTGTTGTAATAGTCCATTCTATGTGAGTTAAGAGGTGCCATAATATCACATTCTGTGATGTTCAGGCTTTTTACTCTTTTTCTCTTGGACTTTGCCATGATCTTGTCAATGTCAAGTTCTCCGTTTACAAACAGGTACTCAAATTCCAGATCAGTGCCTGGAAAGATAAAAAGATAGGCACAGACTCCCAGCACAATTGCCGCGATCAGAAGCAGGGGCATGATAAACAGACCTGCGAGTACCAGAAGCACGATTAGTGCAATGATACTGCCTTTTACCAGCCTGTCCTTTGCGGTCCGCTCTTTTTTTACAAGCAGCTCAGAATACAAATCGCTCATATTACAATTCTCCTTTGTTTTTTTGCCAGCCGGCATGTTGTTTTAAGTATAACACACAAAAGTTTTCCTGTGAACATTGTTCCTGATAAAATGCGGAATATTGCCAGTACACAGTTACTGTTCACTCCGTTCACAGTAACGCGCTTCGCGATGCACAGAAATCATGCATTCGCATGATTTCGCGCCGCAATTCTCGGGTTTTCTGTGAACTTTGTTCACAAAAAACGCCTCGCGGAACGTTACCAGTGAACAGTAACAGTACACAGTTACTGTAAAAAATGACTTTTATTGAATGCAAAAGGGCCAGCGTCTTTGACACCGACCCTTATGAGTTCTGAATTATACTTTCAAAAATCCATTCATGGATTTTCCGTTCTGTTTTCCGCTGCCGGAAATTACATCATTCCCATACCCTGACCGCCAGCTGGCATTGCCGGAGTATCTTCTTTGATATTTGCAACAACAGACTCAGTTGTAAGCAGAGTAGAAGCAACACTTGTTGCGTTCTGAAGAGCACTTCTTGTAACCTTTGCAGGATCAAGGATTCCCTCGTCTACCATGTTTACATATTTCTCGTTCAGAGCATCAAAACCAACACCTGGCTCAGACTCTCTTACTTTGTTGATGATAACTGCACCTTCAAGACCTGCATTAGCAGCAATACGGAACAGCGGAGCTTCCAGTGCTTTCAAGATGATGTTTGCACCAGTCTTCTCATCTCCCTCAAGATCTGCCGCAAGTTTTGCAACCTCTTTGGAAGCGTGGATATATGCAGAACCGCCTCCTGCAATGATTCCTTCTTCAACAGCTGCTCTGGTAGCTGCAAGAGCATCTTCCATACGAAGTTTTGCTTCTTTCATCTCAGTCTCAGTAGCTGCACCAACACGAACCACTGCTACACCACCAGCAAGTTTTGCAAGTCTTTCCTGAAGCTTCTCTCTGTCGAAATCAGATTTTGTCTCCTCAATCTGAGCACGGATCTGGGCAACACGATTGGCAATTGCTTCTTTATCTCCCATACCATCGACAATAACAGTATTCTCTTTTGCAACTTTAACAGATTTTGCACGTCCTAACTGAGCCATTGTAGCATCTTTCAGTTCAAGACCAACCTCATCAGAAATTACAGTACCACCTGTGAGGATTGCAATATCCTGAAGCATTTCTTTTCTTCTGTCACCATAGCCAGGAGCTTTTACAGCTACTACCTGGAAGGTTCCTCTTAATTTGTTTACGATCAGAGTGGTAAGAGCCTCACCCTCAACATCCTCAGCAATGATAAGAAGTTTTGCTCCAGCCTGTACGATCTGCTCCAGCAGCGGAAGAACTTCCTGAATGTTGGAGATTTTCTTGTCTGTGATCAGAATATATGGATCCTCAAGGTTTGCTTCCATCTTCTCCATATCAGTGGACATGTATGCGGAAATATATCCACGGTCAAACTGCATACCTTCTACAAGGTCAAGCTCTGTGTGCATGGTCTTGGACTCTTCTACAGTAATAACACCGTCGTTGGAAACTTTTTCCATTGCATTTGCAACAAGCTCTCCGACTTCTTTATCTCCGGCGGAAATAGATGCAACGTTTGCGATCTGTTTCTTTCCGCTTACTTTCTGGCTCATGTTCTTGATTGCTTCTACAGCAGTATCTGTAGCTTTCTTCATACCGCGTCTCATAACGATCGGGTTAGCACCTGCTGCCAGGTTCTTCATTCCTTCGTGAACCATTGCCTGAGCAAGTACAGTAGCAGTTGTAGTACCGTCACCAGCTACATCGTTTGTCTTGGATGCAACTTCCTTAATCAGCTGAGCACCCATGTTCTCGAAAGCATCCTCAAGCTCGATCTCTTTTGCGATTGTAACACCATCGTTTGTGATAAGCGGAGCACCGAACTGTTTATCAAGTACTACGTTTCTTCCTTTCGGTCCAAGTGTTACTCTTACGGTATCAGCAAGTTTATTTACACCAGCCTCTAATGCTGTTCTGGCTTCTGCGCCATATTTAATCTCTTTTGCCATAATGAATCATCCTCCTGATTTCAAGTTATTTATAAGGTTATGTCTTATTTCACAATTGCAAGAATATCGCTCTGTTTTACAATGATATACTCTTCACCGTCAAGCTTAACCTCTGTTCCTGAATATTTGGAATAGATAACCTTGTCGCCTACAGTAACTTCCATTTTCACTTCTTTGCCGTCAACAACTCCGCCAGGTCCTACTGCGATTACTTCTGCCTGCTGTGGTTTCTCCTGTGCCTGTCCTGGAAGAACGATACCGGATTTTGTTGTCTCTTCTGCTTCTAACTGTTTTAATACAACTCTGTCGCCTAATGGAACTAATTTCATGATCTATGTCCTCCTTTAGAATTGCTTTTCTTTTCCTTGCTAGCACTCATTATTGCCGAGTGCTAATCACTGTCCATTATATTATTGAATTATCGTTATTTGTGCAACTCTTTTCATAGTTGCATTTTTAAGTATATTCTTTTTTATTCTCTTTTATGCTCTTTTTTTCTCTTGTTTTCTCACTTTAAAAATTTTCTGATTTTTTTTCTATTTCGAAGCTTCTGAAGACTGCCTGGTAAAGTTTTTTTGTGAAATCATGAATTCCAACGAAGTTTCCTGTTATACACAAAAAAGAACTGCCCTCCAGAGCGTGTTTGAAAAAGCGTTCCTGCAATCTGCAACTTCACAATTTGCAGAAGGCCTTTTTCAAACACGTTCGAAGGAAAACAGTTCTTCTATACACTTGTTTATTATTTATTGAATTCATTCAGGCCTTTTTATTTCTCTGGGCCTTGATCTCTTCTAATTCATCAAAGATCACTTCATTGAGAACCTTGATATAGGTTCCCTTCATACCGGATGACCGGGACTCAATAACGCCTGCGCTCTCGAACTTGCGGAGTGCATTTACGATTACTGATCTGGTAATACCTACTCTGTCTGCAATCTTGCTGGCAACAAGAATTCCCTCATCTCCGTCAAGCTCATCAAAAATGTGGATGATAGCTTCCAGTTCAGAGAAAGAAAGTGTGTTAAAAGCAGATTTCACAACCTGTTTCTTTCGGTCTTCCTCGGCATTCTCTTCATGTACAGCCCGCATCATCTCAAGACCTACAACTGTGGTGCCGTATTCACTGACAATAATATCCTCAATATCATATGGACGATCCTTGCGGTACATAAACACCGTTCCAAGACGTTCTCCTGCAATATCAATAGGATTGATGATTCCCTGATAGCTGCTGGAAACATGCTCAAAGCCAAGTGTCTGAAGATTCACGTTCTCTTTGGTAGATAATACCCCTAAAAAACGCTCATTCAGCAGAGGGTCAACATGACCGCCCACCTCATCAGCTATCAGCTCCTGGATTTCCTCAACTCCCGGGCAAAAGCTTACACCAAGCACCTTGCCTTTCTTGCTGAGAACCAGGATATTAGAACTTAAAGTATCCATCAGAACCTGGCAGATATCATTAAAAACCACCTTACTGGAACTGCTGTTATGGAGAAGTTTATTGATTTTTCTTGTTTTATCAAGTAACTGAACGCTCATTTTGTCCTCCCTTCGCTTTTGTTACATGAGAGCCTGTAAAAAAATCATTCCCGCAATCTGTATGCTCCACTTTGCAGGAGATTTTGCAGAAAGCCTTTTCAGTCATGCTCTGGCTTTACCTGTTATTCTAATTCTACACGTTTTTCAAACTATTTACAAGCTATTTTTTACTATTTTTCAATTTTGTTTAGCTTTTCTGAAAATATCACGTTTTTGAAACTATTCATCAAACAATGGAAGTAATAGAGCTTTTATTCAAAAAATCCCCTGCAAAACATAATACATCTGCCTTGCAGGGGATCTTTCCCGAAAACTTCTTAATTTGTTACTGTTCGCGAGCTTCACAGCAACCTTAATTTTCTTTTTCATCCTTCGGCCTGGTTTCTACATAGCCGCAGGTTTCCTGGCTGCACACCAGTTTATTTCCTTTTTCCACCATGTAGCTTCCGCACACCGGACATTTCTTATCCGATGGCTTCTGCCATGACATAAAGTCACATTCCGGATTATCTTCACAGCCGTAATACTTACGGCCTTTCTTCGTCTTCTTAAGCACCACTTCCTTACCACACTTCGGGCAGGCTACACCAATCTTTTCATAATAAGGCTTGGTATTGCGGCATTCCGGAAATCCCGGGCATGCAAGGAAACGTCCGTGAGGACCATATTTAATCACCATATGACGACCGCAGTTATCACAGATCACATCGGTCTCTTCATCATGGATGTCTACTTTCTCCAGCTCTTCCTGGGCAGCATCCACATCATGTTTCAAATCCGGATAGAAGTTCCGGACTACTGTCTTCCACTGTACAGTACCATTCTCCACACAGTCCAGAAGTCCCTCCATGGTAGCCGTGAAATTCACGTCCACAATGCTTGGGAACGCCTGCTTCATAATACTGTTTACCACCTCGCCCAGCTCTGTCACATAAAGGTTACGCTGCTCCTTGGAAACATAGCGGCGGCTGATAATGGTGGTGATGGTCGGCGCATAAGTACTCGGACGGCCGATTCCAAGCTCCTCCATGGTCTTTACCAGGGAAGCCTCTGTATAATGTGCCGGCGGCTGGGTAAAATGCTGTTCCGGCTTTAACTCTTTCAGTTTCAGCTTCATGCCTTTACTCAGGCTTTGGCTTAACACATTTCCCTTCTTCATATCCTCTTCCTGCATATATACCGAAAGGAAGCCGTCAAATGCCACCTTGGAAGCGGACACAGTGAACGTATAGTCTCCACCAGCCACTTTTACAGAGGTAGTCTCATACTTCGCAGGAGCCATACGGCTGGCCGCAAAACGCTTCCAGATCAGCTGATACAAACGGAACTGATCTCGTGTAAGGGATTCTTTTATCTGTACAGGTGTACGGCTGATATCAGTTGGGCGGATAGCCTCATGAGCATCCTGGATCTTCTGTCCCTTCTTCACTGTCTTGGCTGTTTCTGACACATATTCTTCTCCATACTGGCTGCTGATGTAGCTTCTTGCTGCCGCATCTGCCTCGTCAGAAATACGTACAGAATCAGTACGAAGGTATGTGATCACACCTACAGTACCGTTGCCCTTGATATCAACACCCTCATAAAGCTGCTGTGCCAGACGCATAGTCTTCTGGGTAGAAAAATTCAGTGTTTTGGATGCCTCCTGCTGCAGGGTACTGGTAGTAAAAGGAAGCGGAGCATTCTTGATTCTCTCGCCTTTTTTCACCTCAGAGATCTCAAATTCTTCGTTCTCAAGAACCTTAAGAATCTCATCCATCTCAGCTTTATTGTGGATATCCATCTTCTTGTCTGTTCCGTAAAATTTAGCCTCCAGAGGCTTTTTCTCGCCATCCACAAGGAATTCACCATTCAGGCTCCAGTATTCTTCCGGGATAAAAGAATTAATCTCCTCCTCCCTGTCACAGATGATGCGAAGTGCAACAGACTGCACACGGCCGGCACTTAAGCCTCTCTTTACTTTCGCCCAGAGAAGCGGACTGATGGTATAACCCACCATACGGTCCAGCATTCTTCTCGCCTGCTGTGCATCTACAAGATTCATATTCAGACCGCGTGCATGCTTCAGGGAATCCTTTACAGCAGTCTTTGTGATCTCATTGAAAGTGATTCGGTGCATTTTATCCGGATCTTCTTTCAGAGCCTGCATCAAGTGCCAGGAAATTGCTTCTCCTTCACGGTCAGGGTCAGTGGCAAGATAAATCTTATCAGCTTTTTTGGCTGCCTTGCGAAGTTTGGCAAGCAATTCCCCCTTACCACGGATGGTTATATATTTCGGCTCGAAATCATTCTCCACATCTATTCCAAACTGACTCTTGGGAAAATCACGGACATGTCCGTTAGATGCCTCTACCTCATAATTTGCCCCAAGAAATTTCTTTATTGTCTTTACTTTTGCAGGTGACTCAACTATCACCAGATATTTAGCCATACTACCTCTCCTACTTTGTATTCAGTCTACATACACTACAAATTATCCCCCTGATATTCTGTAGTATTGTCTGCCTGTCTCTCCCACAAGCCCCATTAGCTGAAGTTCTGTCAGAAGAGCACAGACTTTTGATGCTGAAAAACCGGTTTTTCGTATTAAATTATCCAGATTTTCAGGTCGTAAATCGAGACCACTATACACCAAATCCAAATCCGGCGCAAGCCCCAACTTCTTTTTTTCCACATTTTGAGGTCTGTTTTTTGCCTCGATTCCCCATTCCATAAGCATGATTTCCGGGCTGTAAGCGATTCCTGCACCATCGAAAATCAGCTTGTTGCAGCCTCTGCTCAGTTCCTCTGTCACAGCTCCCGGAAGGGCATAAACACTGTGTCCATGTTCCAGGGCAAAGTTTGCAGTGATCAAAGAACCACTCTGTTCCTTGGCTTCTACCACAAGAACAGCATCGGAAAGTCCGCTGATGATCCGGTTTCTTGCCGGAAAAGCCCAGTTCACAGGCGGAGAGCCCGGGGGAAGCTCGCTGATGATCCCGCCGCCTTTTTCCAGGATCCGCTGATAAAGCCATCTGTTGGAATTGGGATAACACACGTCCACTCCGCTTCCCAGCACTGCAAAAGTAGGAGTGTCCGTATCCAGTGCACCTTTATGCCCCTCTGCATCAATTCCTCTTGCCATTCCACTGATGATCTGCACACCGTAGCTTGCCATGGTTCTTGCATATTTAAATGCCTGACATCTGCCATAAGGACTGCACATGCGGGCACCTACCACTGCTGCAGCAGGCTTCTTCGGATCTGGCAGGTTTCCGATGTAGTACAGTTTTTTTGGCATTCCGGAAAGTTTTCTCAAACGATCTGGAAAATTGGAATCCTCTATAGTTAAACATTTGATTTTCTGCATTGCTTCCATACTAAAATACCTCCCTGCGTGCGGTTTTATGAATAAATTCATTCAGCTTCTGTACTTCTTATCAAATGCTTTGTAAGTAAGGGCTTCTGCAACATGTCTTGTGTGTATCAGTTCCTCCCCTTCCATATCCGCAATGGTGCGTGAAACCTTCAGAATCCGGTGATAGGATCTTGCACTGAGTTCCATAAGCTCAAAAGCATTTTTTGCCACCTGAATGGCATTCTCTGTCAGCACACAGTATTTCCGGATCTGCTTCCCGGACAGTTCTCCGTTAAAACAGATTTTCTCATTCTGGTAACGTTTCTGCTGTATTCTTCTGGCTTTTTCCACTCTTTTCCGGATAAGGGCAGAACTTTCTCCTGACTTTTCTCCTGAGATCTGGGAAAAATTAACAGGCGGCACATCCGCACATAGATCGATCCGCTCCAGAAGGGGCTGGCTCAGCTTATGAAGATAATGACTCACCTCGCCAGGTGTGCACCTGCATTTATTCATATCCGGATAATAGCCGCAGGGACAGGGGTTCATGGCTGCTACCAGAATAAATCCCGCCGGAAACACGTACGTTCCACTTGCCCTTGACAGCTGGATCTGCTTGTCCTCCAGGGGCTGTCGCAGCACTTCCAGGCTGCCTCTTGCAAATTCCGGCATTTCATCCAGAAACAGAACGCCTCTGTGAGCCAGGGTCACTTCACCGGGACCCGGGATCCTTCCGCCTCCAGCCAGAGCTGCAGACGAACTGGTATGATGCGGACTTCGAAAGGGTCTTGCCTTAATTAATGGTCTCTTTGGACTTAAAAGTCCGGCAATGCTGTAGATTTTTGTAAGCTCCAGGCTTTCCTCAAAAGTAAGAGAGGGCATAATCGTAGGTATTCTTTTGGCAAGCATGGTCTTCCCAGTGCCCGGAGGGCCGATAAACAGGATGTTGTGAAATCCGCTGACTGCAATCTCAGCAGCTCTTCTGGCACTCTCCTGACCACAGATTTCCCCGAAATCCACCAGACTCTCTTCTACCTGGTTCTCTTCTGAATTTACCTCTGAAAACTGATTTTCTTTTCCAAATGCATCCGGATCTGAGACAAGCTTCAAAACTTCTTTTATATTTTGAACTCCGACCACTTTCATATCCTTCACCAGAGCTCCTTCTGCCAGGTTTTCAAACGGAATGATACAGTACCGGCATCCCAGTTCCCTTGCCCGGATCACTCTTGGCAGCACTCCGGATACACTTCTTACCTCCCCATTCAGACTGAGTTCACCAACCACCATTACATTCCGAAGAAGCTGTGGTTCTATAAATCCCGATGCTGCCAGCACCGCTGCTGCCACAGGCAGGTCAAAACCGGCCCCCTCTTTTCGCAGATCAGCAGGTGCCAGATTCACAGTCACCTTCTTAGGCGGCAGACTGATCCCATTATTTTTTAACGCTGTGCGCACTCTGTCCTGTGCTTCTTTCACCTGGGTGCTTGGAAATCCAACCATAGTAAAACAAGGCAGACCGCTGCTTACATCAGCTTCCACCTGAACCGGGCAGACTTCCATTCCTGAAATCGCCGCTGATAAAACACTTGCAAACAATCTTATCCCTTTCTGCAGATACAGTTCTTCCCCATATGCGAACCTGCTCTGCCATTTCAATGTGTCTCTGGAATAAAAAAGAATAAAAGTAAAAAAGATATGATTAAAAGATATACAAAATTCATTATAGCCCATTTTGCTCTGAATTGCAATAGTGCATTTCGTTCTGATTTATACTTTCTGAAAGGATTCGGGGCCAGACGTTTTTCGTTGTTCGTTACATTTGGTCCCTGCAGACTCTACAGAAGAAAAAGAGGTGAACCTATGAAATTTCAGAGAATTCAAGACCTTCGGACAGACGCTGATCTGTCCCAGAAGCAGATCAGTGATATCCTTCACATCAGCCAGCGTTCCTACTCCCACTACGAAACTGGCTCCAGGAACATTCCAATCGAAATGCTGATCCGCCTTGCAAATTATTATGAAACCAGCATTGACTATCTGGTTGGCCGTACTGATAATAAAAAAATGCCGTAATTGTAAAGGTACTCAGCAGGTACAAAATGAGGGGGATGCGATTTCCCCCTCATTTTGTATACCATAAATAAAGTTATTACCATTCACGCGTAACATTCCGTAAAGTTTTTTTCATATATCCGTTACTTTCCTTCACTTCGAAGCTTCCCTTCCGTATCTGCAATTTTCTGAATATTTGCGACTTCATATTCATTAAATACAGAAGTATCTGCATCAAAGGTCTCCGGCTCCACAGTTCCCTTATACCAGGATTTGCTGTTAAAATAATCCGCAATTCTCTGTGTCACAAATTTCCTGCCATGTCGGGCGTAAATCTCATTTTTCGCCAGTTCCAGCTGGTCAGATGAATAGCCCGACAAATCCTCATCTGTAAGATATCGGCTGTTGCTGTCCGGGAATATATAATCCCGGGAAGAGAGATCCGTTTTATCTGTATTATCAGCCGGAGTCACTGAAGGTGCCTGTGTCACTGAAGCGGCTTTCTCCCTTGTAAGGACCCCATCTACCTTTGGTGTCACCCCGGCACCCTCTGCAGGGGAAGCTGTATTTAGGCGCAGATAAAGTCTGCCCTGATCAAAGGTCATATTTCCACGCACCTGGTTTCCCCAGGAATCTGTAAAGGAAAGCTTTGCTGCATTTCCAGCCACTTTTGCAGTGTCCGAAGCTTCCGAAACCTTATTGCCGGCATTGTCACCAGCCTGAGAAAAAGTAAAAGTAACAGACTTCAGGGTAAGGTCGTCTATAGACAGTGTCACCAGTCCATCCTTACTGTACCAGGTTCCCATATAATCATTTGCCACGAACGCCGGTGCCCGGGTGATCACAGGAGTCGGTGTCACTGTGGCCGTAGGCTCCGGTGTGGGCGTGGCTGTAGCCGCTGGAGTCGGTGTCACTGTGGGCACCCTTTCCAAAGCCTCAATAGCAGCCTTCTTCTGCTGCTCCTTCTGAATCTTTTTCTTATGTTCGGCAAACAGAAGCCCCGCTGCTCCAATCATGATAAATATGGCGATCAAGGCAAACAGCGTTGCTTTTAGTACATCTTTGTTGTGCTTTTTCACAGGCAGTCACCTCCTGTTTATTCCTGTCCGTTCCAGCAATAAGTGCAAAGCTTGCACGGTTCAATATCAATTGACTTCTTCAGATCATCCAGACGATGATATTTCAGGGATGTAAAATTCAGTTCCTTGCGGATTTCTTCCAGCATTTCTTTGTAGTTTGTAGAATCCGGATTTGCATAATCCTGCAAAATCCTGTCTGATACATTGTCCCCTTCACGTTTCGCAATGATCCTTCTTGTGATCAGATCCATCTCTGACTTAGAGCGTGAGAAATTCAGGTACTTACATCCATATAAAAGCGGCGGGCAGGCAGGTCTGATATGAACCTCCTTAGCACCATTGTTATAGAGGAATTCTGTTGTCTCACGAAGCTGGGTACCTCTTACGATAGAGTCGTCAATCATAAGGAGGCTTTTATCTTTGATCAGTTTATGTACTGGGATCAGTTTCATTCTGGCGATAAGATTTCGCTGGCTCTGCTGAGTCGGCATAAAAGATCTTGGCCATGTGGGCGTATATTTAATAAACGGACGGGCAAACGGCACACCAGAGCGGTTAGCATAGCCGATGGCATGTGCAATACCGGAATCCGGTACTCCTGCAACCAGATCCGGATTCACTTCTCCGGCATCTCTTCCTGCCAGAATATCGCCGCATTTGTAACGCATTTCCTCTACATTTACCCCCTCATAAGTGGAGGTTGGATATCCATAATATACCCAGAGGAAAGAACAGATTCGCATCTTGTCTCCTGGCTTCTGCAGAACCTGGGCTCCCTCCGGGGTAATAAAATCAATCTCTCCAGGTCCCAGCTCTTTCAGGTCTTCATAGCCAAGATTAATGTAGGCATGACTTTCAAAAGAAGCACAGCATGCATCTTCCTTCTTTCCGATTACAAGAGGAGTTCTTCCATAACGGTCGCGTGCTGCGTAAATGCCCTCCCCTGTCATGAGAAGAAGGGTCATAGAGCCCTCGATCATCTCCTGTGCATAGCGGATTCCCTCAACAATACTGTCCTTCTGATTGATCAGCGCTGCAGTTACCTCTGTAGGATTCACACTGCCACCGCTCATCTCCAGAAAATGGGTATGCCCGTCTTTGAAGCATTTCTCTACCAAAGCTTCTATATTATTGATCTTGCCTACTGTTGTAATTGCAAAATTCCCCAGATGGGAGCGCACCAGAAGAGGCTGCGGTTCATTGTCAGAAATACAGCCTATTCCAAGATTGCCTTCCATCTCTGCCACATCTTTATCAAATTTGGTACGGAACGGTGAGTTCTCAATATTATGGATCACGCGGTTAAATCCACTGCTCCTGCTATAAACAGTCATTCCGCCCCTTCTTGTACCCAGATGGGAGTGATAATCAATTCCAAAAAAAAGATCCATTACACAATCAGACTTTGACGCAACACCAAAAATTCCACCCATTTTTCCTTAGTCTCCTTATTTTTTCTCCTTTATAACGCCTTTTCTGTAGGCATCCAAAAGCTGTTTCAGCTCCTGAATTCGTTCTTTCAATGCCTTACCGTTATCCGTATCTCCCACAAGGGCACGCCTTGGATTATAGCGGACAGCCACACGGTTGGACACAATGTCCCTCTCTGTTTCCACTGCATCTTCTGCCGAAGTAAAAGGCTCATGGGCAGTCAGGCTCAGACCATAGGAACTGTAAACAAGAGTATATCCGGCAATACCGGTCACATTCCGGTATGCCTCACAGAAACCACCGTCAATTACGATCACCTTGCCATCACATTTCACCGGATTCTCTCCCTCCAGCTGATGAACAGGCACGTGACCATTGATAATATGCCCATCCTCCGGATCCAGTCCGAATTCTTCCAGCATACGATTTACTACCTCTTCTTTTTCCCAGAGGTGATAGTAGGCATTCTTTTTCTCTTTGTGTGTCTCTTTATCTGCGATAAAATAGCGCTCAAAGGTGGTCATTTTATCTTTTCCATAAAGGGGAGAATTAGGTCCGGCCCAGATATACCACAGAATATCCTGGCTTGCCTTCTTCTCCTTCTCATCTACGGTAAAAAATGCTTTTCTTACGTAGGCTTCCAGTTTATCATAAAGTGCCTTGCCTTTACAAGTCTCACCGTAAATCTCAACTTCTTTCAGAGTTCCATCCTCGTTCAGCGGAATACTTCCATGGAAAAGAAGATTCCCGTTATAGGTCTTATAAAGGCCGCCTTTATCCAGAAGCAGCTGCATGTGGTTCTGAAGCTTCTCGCAGTTCCGAAATGCTGAGCTCAGACGCTCCACCACTTCTTTTTCCCCATCTGTCAGTTCATAGGGATGTTCCCAGTCAATGGTAGGGAAATGACAGTCCAGAAGCTTATGCACGCTTCCATCCGGCAGCTGCACAGTGCCCTTCTCCGGATCAATCCCCTCCAGAACGCATCGATTTTCCATATGAAAATCCGGATGTTCTTTCGCCAGTACCCCTTCCAGCTTAAACTGGATAATGGAAATGGCTTTGTGCATTTTCCTGCTCAGCTCTTTCTCAAGAGCATTGTAATTGGAAGGATTGCCATGTACTTCAAATACCTGGCAGGGATCATCCCCGTAAACCTCCATGGCAAAAGCAGCAAGAGGCATCATATTGATTCCATAACCATCCTCCAGAATATCCAGATTGCCGTAACGGATACTGTTACGGATCACTGTGGCCATACAGGCAGCCTGTCCTACAGCGGCGCCCATCCATACCACATCATGGTTTCCCCACTGAATATCCAGAGAATGATAATCCATCAGTCTGTCCATAATAAAATGAGGACCTGGACCTCTGTCATATATATCTCCAAGCACATGAAGATGGTCTACAACCAGTCTCTGGATCAGTTCAGCAAGAGCGATAATGAAGTTCTCTGCCCTGCCGATATCTATAATGGTATCCACAATGGAATCGTAATAAGCCTCTTTATCCAGAACTTCTGCTTTCTCCGTGATCAGTTCTTCGATCACATATGCATAATCAGAAGGCAATGCCTTACGAACCTTGGATCTGGTATATTTAGAGGCAGTTGTCTTGCACACCTCAATGAGACGGTACAGGGTGATCTTGTACCAGTTCTGCATATCAGACTCTTTTTTCTTCACATAGGCAATTTTTTCCTTCGGGTAATACACAAGGGTTGCCAGGGAACGCTTGTCACTGTTGCTTAAGGTATGTCCAAATACATCATCTATCTTCTTTCGCACAGCTCCCGAGCCGTTTCGAAGCACATGGGAAAAAGCTTCGTACTCTCCGTGGATATCGGAAAGAAAATGCTCGGTGCCTTTTGGAAGATTGAGAATGGACTGAAGGTTGATGATCTCTGTAGAAGCCTTCCCGATAGTGGGGTAGAGCTCCGCCAGACGTTGTAGGTAGCGCAGTTCTTCTGTTTTCATGGAACCTCCTAAATTCATATTACTCTTATTTAACCAGCGTTAGAAATCAAACAATGAAATCTGGTTGGATTGTGGAATATCTCCAAATAATCCAAGTTTATCCATCAAATCAATGACAGTCTTGCTGACCTTGGTCCTGTCACGGAAATCATCCTTGGAAAGAAATCTTCCCTGTACAGCAGCATCCACTACAGCATCTGCCGCCTTATCTCCAAGACCTTCTATAGAATCAATGGACGGCATCAGTTTTCCTTCTATGATCTGGAAACGATGTGCCTTCGCCCGGTAAATATCAATGGGCATAAAATCATAACCTCTTGCATACATTTCCTGGACAATACGCATATCTTTCAGGGTATCCTGCTCTTTTTTGGATGCAGCGTCCCCTTTCTTGCGTATCTCTGCCATATAAAACTCCAGCTTTTCTTTTCCCATACACATCAGTTCATAGGAAAAAGCTGTGGCACGGATACTGAAATATGCACCGTAATAAGCCAGCGGCTGGAATACCTTGAACCAGGCGATTCTGTATGCCATCATAACGTAAGCTGCCGCATGGGCTTTCGGGAACATATATTTGATTTTTTTGCAGGACCAGATATACCAGTCCGGAACGCCGTGTTCTTTCATGGTGGTGATCCACTCATCCCGGAGGCCTTTTCCTTTACGGACGCTCTCCATAATAGTAAAGGCAAGACCACTTTCCACACCCTGACCGATCAGGTAGATCATAATATCATCTCGGGTACAGATTGCCGTGGAAATAGTAGCTTTTCCCTCTTCAATCAGTGTCTGCGCATTTCCCAGCCATACATCCGTACCGTGGGAAAGTCCGGCAATACGGACCAGATCAGAAAAATATTTCGGCTTGGTATCCACAAGCATCTGCATGGCAAAATCAGTACCAAACTCTGGAATTCCCAGACAGCCAAGCTTGCAGCCGCCGATATCCTTCGGATCAATTCCAAGAGCTTCTGTACTGGCAAAAAGTGACATAACCGCCTTGTCATCAAGAGGAACCTCTCTTGCGTTTAAGTCTGTCATATCCTCAAGAGTACGGATCATGGTGGGATCATCGTGTCCCAGAATATCCAGCTTCAGCAGGTTTCCATCAATGGAGTGGTAGTCAAAATGGGTGGTGATAAATCCACTGCTGGAATCGTTCGCCGGGTACTGGACTGGGGTAAATTTCTCTATTTCCTCTCCCATTGGGAGTACAATAATTCCGCCAGGATGCTGGCCGGTGCTTCGCCGGATACCGGTACACCCCTGTACAATACGGTTAATCTCGCAGGAACGCTTGTGCTGTCCCCGCTCTTCAAAATAGTTCTTTACATATCCGAATGCGGTCTTATCCGCAAGGGTACCGATGGTTCCTGCCTTGAAGGTCTGACCTTTTCCGAATATAACCTCTGTATAATGATGGGCATTGGACTGATACTCTCCTGAGAAGTTCAGGTCAATATCAGGCTCCTTATCTCCTTTGAATCCAAGGAAGGTCTCAAAGGGAATGTCAAAGCCCTGTTTGGTCATCCTGGTACCGCACTTTGGACAGATCCTGTCTGGCATATCGCATCCCGCCATACCGGAAAAAGCCTTGATCTCCGGAGAATCAAAGTCACTGTACTTACACTCCGGATTTGGGCACAGATAATGGGGTGGCAGAGGATTTACCTCTGTAATACCAGACATGGTAGCCGCCAGGGAAGAACCTACAGACCCTCGGGAGCCCACCAGATAACCATCTGCATTGGACTTCCACACCAGCTTCTGGGCAATAATATACATCACCGCATATCCATTGGAAATAATGGAATTCAGCTCTTTGTCCAGACGGTCTTCTACGATCTTGGGAAGCACTTCACCATACATTTCATGGGCTTTCTGGAAACACATATCCTTTAAGTCCTGGTCAGAATTCTCAATAACCGGCGGATATTTATCCGGATGGATCGGTGACATTTTCTCTATCATATCCGCAATCTTCACTGTATTTGTAATTACCACTTCCTCTGCCTTCTCGCTTCCCAGATAGGAAAACTCCTCCAGCATTTCCTCAGTAGTGCGAAGATAAAGAGGTGCCTGATTGTCGGCATCCTTGAAGCCGCTTCCAGCCATGATAATACGACGGTAGATTTCATCCTGGGGATCCATAAAGTGAACGTCACAGGTAGCAACAACCGGCTTGTTAAACTGTTCACCAAGCTTTACAATTTTTTTGTTGATCTCAATCAGATCCTCTTTCGAATGAATCGTATCATTCTTTTCATCCTCCACCATGAACATATTGTTCCCAAGGGGCTGGATTTCCAGATAATCATAAAAGCTTACCAGCCTTGCGATTTCCTGCTCCGGTGCATTGCGCAAAAGAGCCTGGTAAAGCTCACCAGCCTCGCAGGCACTTCCAATAAGAAGTCCCTCCCGATGTGCCTCAAACAGGCTCTTTGGCACACGGGGTCTGTGGTTAAAGTACTTGATATGGGACTGGCTTACCAGCTTGTACAGATTGATACGGCCGGTCTCATTCCGCATGAAAATAACGGCATGGTAAGTGGGCAGTTTCTTAATGGTGTCCGGGGAAACTTTTCCCTGCTCATTCAGCTTGTCTACATCCGTAATATCTCTTTCCCTGCACATTCCCACGAATTTCTCGAAAATACGGGCCGTACACTCTGCATCATCAACCGCACGATGGTGATGATCCAGGGAAACGCCAACTGCCTTGGCAACGGTATCCAACTTAAAACGGTTCAGCGCAGGCAGCAGGAATCGTGCCATACCTACCGTATCCACATAGGTGAAATCATTTGGAATTCCCATGCGGTTACAATTCTCTATAATAAAACTCATATCGAAATCTGCGTTGTGGGCTACCATTGTAGCTCCTTCACAAAATTTCAGGAATTCCGGTAAAATTTCTTCAATTGGATGGGCATCCATAACCATGCTGTCATTAATACTGGTCAGCTGCTCAATTCGAAATGGAATTGGAACCTGAGGATTGACAAATGTGGAAAAACGATCTGTGATCTTTCCATTTTCCACCAATACAGCACCAATTTCAATGATCTTACAGGTAAGGGGGGAAAATCCTGTGGTCTCAATGTCGAAAACCACGAATCTGCCGTCCAGGGACTGTTTTTTCGGGTTGGTGACCATACCCTTTAAGTCGTCTACCAGATAGGCCTCCATACCGTAAAGCACCTTAAAATCAGAATCCTTTGGCACGCAGCCTCCCCACGCATCAAAGCAATGGTTTGCCTCCGGGAAAGCCTGCACCACACCATGATCTGTGATGGCAATGGCAGGATGCCCCCACTCGTAGGCACGTTTTACCAGCGCTTTTGCCTCGGTTACACCATCCATATCGCTCATTTTCGTATGACAGTGAAGTTCCACACGCTTCTGAGGGCTGGTGTCCACTCTGTAACTGCGGAAATCGGAGATTTTCTTAATTCCGGAGATGGAGCCTATGGTAAGCTCACCATCGAAACGGTCAATAGAAGTAACGCCTTTGATTTTCAGGAAGGCACCTTTTTTCACATGCTCTTTGATCTCCGGCACCTGCTCGTTGCGCAGGAACATTTTTACTGTGATGGAGTCTGTGAAATCCGTAACCGGGAAAATCAGTATGGTCTTCTCATTTCGGATTTCTCTCGCTTCCACATCCATAACCTGGCAGCGGATGATAACCTCTCCCATTTCCTGCACAATATTTTCCAATGGAATAGGCTCGTCCTCGAAATCCCTTCCATAAATAACGTCCGGATTTGGATCCTTGCGGAAGCCACCACGGAAATCGCCCCATTTGCCTTTCTTTTCGAATGGCTTTTTCTCGAAAGGCTTCTTTTCACTGGCTGCCTCTGCTTTCTTCTCCGACCTGGCAGCGGATGTCTTGCCGGCTGCGGCCTCTTTTCCTGTTTTTTCCTCAGCTGCAGGAGCTGGTGCTGCGCTCTCTTCTTCTGTGGAAAGTCTGGCATGCTTCAGCACATTAGCTACTTCCTGACGGATCTGGATAGCTGCATTTTTGCGGTACCTGCTCTCCTCCGTCTGCACATAATCCAGAGAAACTTTCAGGTCCATTCCGCAACGCTCGCAGAATACTTTGTGAAGATATTCAATAAGTATCTCACTTTTCTGTCTGGAAATCACAGAATCCGGAAGTGCCATATTCAGGCAGTCATCTTCTGGAAATGTGATCTGTGCCTGCTTGAACAGATTGTATTCCAGCATGTTGTAATTGCGAAGCTCCAGTTCCATGCTGGAGCGGTAGGTATCCAGGAAATTCTTTGGCGTGTACTGTCTGGACAGATGGAACTTCTCGATTACCTTCACACTCACTTCAAGACCAGGAAAGCACTGTCTCTGAATCTGCTCTTCCAGGCTGAAAATATGCTTTTTATGGATCCAGCGGTCGCTTTTCAAGTAAACCCGGACACAAGTTTTGGCAGAGTTGCAGGCAACCTTGGTGACGATCACCTCTTCCAGAAGTTCACTTAATTCCTGTTTTAATTTTAAGTTTGGAAATACGTCAAAAAATTCTTTTTCCATTTATAGAATATACACCTTCTGTCATTTCTGTGTCTTATTGCTATCCCAGTTCATCAATTCTTCTCTCAAGGTATCCAGCAGCTGGTCTTCCGGCACTTTCTTCACAATCTCACCGCCTTTGATCAGAAGACCTACACCTACGCCGCCTGCAATTCCGATATCGGCTTCTTTCGCTTCTCCCGGGCCATTTACCACACAGCCCATAACAGCTACTTTAATGTCAAGAGGGATATCCTGCACCATAGTTTCTACTTTATTTGCAAGACCGATCAGATCGATCTGGGTGCGCCCGCAGGTTGGACAGGATACTACTTCCACGCCGCCTTTGCGAAGTCCAAGGGTTTTTAGGATACGTCTGGCAGATTTTATCTCTTCCAGAGGGGCACCAGTCAGGGAGACGCGGATCGTGTCACCGATTCCCTGGTATAAAATAATACCAAGCCCTATGGCAGATTTGATATTTCCAGAATAAAGGGTTCCTGCCTCTGTAATTCCCACATGGAGAGGATAACTGGTCTGTTCCGCAATCAGTTCGTGAGCCCTGGCGCACATCATAACATTAGAAGATTTGATGCTGATCACCAGATTGTCGTAGCCAAGCTCTTCAATAATGTGCACCTTGTCAAGGGCGCTTTCTACCAGACCTTCTGCGGTAACACCGTGATATTTCTCCACCAGTTCTTTCTCAAGAGAACCGCTGTTTACCCCAACACGGATGGGAATATTCCGCTCCTTCGCCACATCTACAACTGCCTTGATACGCTCTGTGCTTCCAATATTTCCGGGATTGATACGGATCTTGTCGGCACCGTTCTCCATGGCCGCAATCGCAAGACGATAATCAAAATGAATATCTGCTACCAGCGGAATGTGAATTTGTTTTTTGATCTCTTTCAGAGCCTTTGCCGCTTCCATGGTCGGCACTGCACAGCGGATAATGTCGCAGCCAGCAGCCTCCAGGGCAAGGATCTGCTCTACGGTTGCCTGCACATCCTCTGTTTTTGTATTGGTCATAGACTGGATCAGGATGGGATTTCCGCCTCCAATCTTCTTATTTCCTATCTGAATTACTTTGGTATGGTCTCTGTACATACGAAATTCCTCCATATATTATGAACATGGTATTCTTTGATTACTGTTCACTGATAGCATTCCGCGAGGTGTTTTTTGTGACCAAAGGTCACAAAAAAACCCGAGACTTGCGGCGCGAAATCATGCGAAAGCATGATTTCTGTGCATCGCGAAGCGTGTTGCTGTGAACGGAGTGAACAGTAACATTCTTTGCGGTTCACTTTTACACCGCAGGCGCTTATCAAACGTTTCTATGCAAAAAGGCACAAAAGGGATGTCTCTGACACCCCTGCTGTACAGTTATTTCCACAGCATTCTGCGTGATTTCGCACCGCAATTCTCGGGTTTTTCATGAACTTTGTTCACAAAAAACACCTCGCGGAACGTTACCAGTAAACAGTAACCCTGTTTTCTTTGCAATTTAATGCTGGATTTCCAACAATTTATTCTTCAAGTCTTCTTCCATCTTGCGCATTTCCAGTTCTGCCTGGGCTCTCTTGGCGCGGCCCTCTTTCTGAATATTCATGACATCATCCAAAGTAGCGATCAGCTCCTGATTGGTCTGCTTCAGAGTCTCAATATCCACGATTCCGCGCTCAGATTCCCTGGCAGTCTCTGTGGATGCAAGGTGAAGTGCCTCCGCATTTTTCTTCAAAAGCTCATTTGTCAGGTCTGTTACCTGGCGCTGGGCCTGGGCTGCTTCTGTGGAATGGGCGATTCCAAGTGCCAGTACCATCTGGCTCTTCCAAAGTGGAATGGTATTTACAATGGTTGTCTGGATTTTTTCTACCATAAGGGTGTCATTGTTCTGCACCAGACGAATCTGCGGTGCTGTCTGCAGGGAAATGGTTCTGGTCAGTTCCAGATCATGCAGCTTCTTCTCGAAACGATTGCACTTGCTGTCCAGATCCTTGGCTTCCTGCGCATCCTCCGGAAGTCCGCTGACTGCTGCTTTTGCCTCCAGATCTTTTAATTTTCCCTCCCGTACTTCCTGCAGCTTCTGTTTTCCTGCAAGGATGTACATGGTCAGTTCTTTATAATAGTTCAGGTTCTGAGCATACATTTTTTCCAGAACTGCGGAATCCTTCATGAGACGCATCTGGTGATCCTGAAGGGAGGTAGTGATCTTCTGCACATTTACCTCAGCCTTGGCGTAGCGGTTCTTCATATTTTCAATCTTGCTGCCCTGTTTCTTGAAAAAGCCAAGAAAGCCTTTCTCCTCCTCAGCAGCATCAAAATCGCGAAGCTCGCCTACCACCTGGGTGATCAGCTCTCCAACCTCACCCAGATCCTGTGTCCGTACATTTTCAAGAGCTGCATCGGAAAAATCAGCCATTTTCTTCTGGGTTCCGGCACCGTACTGGAGGATCTGGTTAGTATTCTCAATGTCAATTTTCTTAGCAAAGCTGTCTACCATCTGCTGTTCTTCCGGAGAGAGAACGGTCTGTTCCATTTCCTTTTTCACAGCTTCGGCTTCCGGCTCTGCTGCAATCTCTGCCTTTGACTCTCCCAAATCCGGTTCTAATGTAAGTGTAGGTGCGTTATCTTCAAAACCTGTAAATTCGTTTCCCATAGCATCCTCCTTGTGTATAGGTCTGCCCATATTTATCAGCAGCCTTCAGTTTGGCATTTTCGTTATTTTTATAACACGCTCTAACCCCGCTGCAAATCTTATCTTTTCATATACTTAACATTCCGCACACTGCTAGAGCCTGTTTTTTTCAGCCTCTTTTCTCATACGGGTAAGCTCGTCCTCAGTCAGCCCTTCCTGTGCCAAAACTGTATTCAGAACAGAAATATCACTGGATACATCCATAGCCGTGTCTTCAAATATGGAATCCAGAAGCTTCTCAAAAGCCACATTCAACGTATCAATAGTCTCTTCGATTTCTTTCTTGGAAGAAGTAATATTCTCTCCCTGAACCGGCTGGCTGTCCATTTCTTCATATGCATTCAAAAGCTTCACAGTCATAGGAAGATAATAATCCATAAGGCGGTTCAAATCCGGAATAATCTCCGGATGAGCCTTGGCGCGTTCAAAAATCTTCGCTATGATCAGCTCCATACGGGAGATTTTTCTGGAAATCTCTTCTCCTGGAATGGCATCATTGCTGCGGTGGATTTTATCAAGAAAGTCATTTCCCTTATCCAGAACCTGCCGGACTTCCGGGGAAAGTCTGATTCTTTCCGCAGCATCCCGTTCTGCTTCCACACACGCCCGGGCATCTGCCTGTTCATGCTGGTTAAATTTCTGCCTTTCTTTTTCCTCTGCCTGCTGACGAAGCGCTGCCTCCTGGCGTGCACGCTCTTCATCCTGCTGATGATCTCTTTCTTCCAGCCGCTTCTGAGTGCTTACATATTGGTCGTAAGTCTCATTACTTGTGATCAGACAAGTTTCCTGTTTATCAACATGTCCCTGAAGGAACCAGCCTTTGCTTATCATACGTTTGATATCTTTTTTTACAAATTTCACCGGCTTGCCGACTGCCTGTGCCAGCTGCTGGAAATTGCAGTAGGTGTGAGTGCCAAGAGCCTTGATATACTTGTTTCGGCGGCTTAAACTGGTAAGACTGCTGCAGCCCTGTCCAAGAAGAATACCTCCGCCGACCGTAAATGCCGCCAGCACTGCCGAAATTCCAAGCATTACACTGCTGCTAAAGCCAGCTCCAATTCCACCAACTACCATTGTAGCAATTCCAAATACTCCAGTAAGAATCCCACCAAACACTGTCTTCAGAATTCCCCCGACCTTGATTCCATTCGTCGGTAAATACAATGCCAGATCCGAATTCTGGTGATTGGTATCCTGCCTGCCTGTACCATTTCTCTGGAAATTTCCATTACGCGAATCATTCCCTTTCGCATCGGCATATCCTTGATAACCAGTTCCATGATCCTCCCCGGTACTCCGGTTTTTCTTTCCATCCTTCTGAAAATCCCAGGACCGATTCTCTCTGTAATCATAAGAACTGCCGCTGCGGTAATTGGTATATTTCCCACTGCCCACAGTATTATTAAGCGCATCCCGAAGGGCATCACTCCCATTATCAATAGCCTTATTCAGCGCCTGATTAATACTCTGGCTCAGTTTCTGGTAATTTTTTTCATTTACTGCACTGTCAATGATGCTCTGGATCTTATCTCCAAGTTCATCAAATTCGTTATATCCCATCTTTTCCTCCGGATATTTTATTTCACAACGCTTGTTTTATCATTATACAAAAATCCCCCTCAAAAAACAAGACACCATAAAATATAAACACATTATACTTTTTGTAACCTTTTTCACAGGAAAATCACTTAAAAAATCTGCTTTTCCCATTGAATTTCACACGTAAAAGTTTTACAATAGTAAAAACATTGGGGATTCACAATAAGAATCTCCCCCCAAAAACCACGCTAGGAGGAAATTGTTATGGAAAAAAAGAACATTGACTGGGGAAACCTGGGCTTTGGTTATGTAAAAACAGACTACCGTTATGTATCCAATTATAAAGACGGCAAGTGGGATGAGGGAGGCCTTACCACAGATGATATGGTTACCATCAGTGAGTGTGCAGGTGTCCTTCAGTATGCACAGACTGTTTTTGAGGGTATGAAAGCATATACTACAGAAGACGGACATATCGTTACTTTCCGTCCTGACCTGAACGGTGAGCGTATGGAGCATTCCGCCGCAAGACTGGAAATGCCTGTATTCCCGAAAGACCGTTTTGTTGACGCAGTTGTTCAGACAATTAAAGCAAATGCAGCATATGTTCCGCCATATGGTTCTGGTGCTACTTTATATGTACGTCCGTACATGTTCGGAAGCGACGCTGTTATCGGTGTAAAACCTGCCAGCGAGTATCAGTTCCGTGTATTCACCACACCTGTCGGACCATACTTCAAAGGCGGCGCTAAGCCGATCACAATCCGTGTCAGCGACTTTGACCGTGCTGCACCAAATGGTACCGGTCATATCAAAGCTGGTCTTAACTACGCAATGAGCCTTCATGCGATCGTTGACGCTCATAAGAACGGATTCGATGAGAACATGTATCTTGATTCCAAAACTCGTACCAAGGTTGAGGAGACAGGCGGAGCAAACTTCTTATTCGTAACAAAAGACGGCAAGGTTGTTACTCCGAAGTCTGACAGTATCCTTCCATCCATCACACGTCGTTCTCTGATCTACGTTGCGAAAGAGTACCTTGGACTTGAGGCTGAGGAAAGAGAAGTATACTTCGACGAAGTGAAGGATTTCGCAGAGTGCGGTCTTTGCGGTACTGCTGCTGTTATCTCTCCTGTTGGAAAGATCGTGGACCACGGCAAAGAGATTTGCTTCCCAAGCGGCATGAACGAGATGGGACCGATCACCAAGAAGCTGTATGAAACCCTTACCGGAATCCAGATGGGACGCATCCAGGCTCCAGAGGGATGGCTGAAGGTTATTGAGTAATTTCTTAAGCTTCCCATTTTTCGTATTTTTTCAAACACACTCTACACAGCATATAACAAAAATCAGTTCTGTCGTGATGGCAGAACTGATTTTTTTAAAAACACATTATATTTTCCCGCTTATTTATTTCTCTCATATCTCACAAACTTATATTCCAGATCAAAATATGTCTGCTCTTCGCTCTCTGCTGCCACATGCCACTGTGGATCTTCATCCAGATTCGGAAAATAACTGTCTGCAATATAGGCGAAATCGATCTTGGTCACTTGAGCAGCATCGCAATAAGGAAGAAGCTGCTTATAGATAGTATCGCCGCCGATGCAGTATACATCTTCTGCCGGATACTTTTTCAATTCTTCCATAAGCTCTTCAATAGAATGAACGATTATGGCATCTTTCACCTTGTAATTCTCATTTCTGGTAAGAACGATGTTTATGCGGTTTTTAAGAGGAAGCCCTCCTGGGAAACTCTCCAGGGTCTTTCTTCCCATAACACAAACCTTGCCAGTGGTCTCCTGACGAAACATTTTCATATCCGCCGGAATGCTTACAAGAAGCTTATTGTCTTTTCCAATTCCCCAGTTTTTGTCAGCAGCTACTATTATTTTCATTTCTTATAATCTCCTTTATACGAACTCCTAGAGCGTGTCTAAAAATCATTCCCGCAATCTGCACGCCCCACTTTGCGGGAGATTTTGCCCAAATTCGGTTGCCGTAGCCCGCTACAGCAGCCTCACCATATCTGAAACGCATGCGGCATTGGAACCCTTTCTCATTTACTCCATGTTTAAATGGCAATCGGAATATTTTTAATCTGAGGCCAGGTCTGATAATTCTCCACGATCAGATCATCCGTGGTAAAATCATAAAAATTCTTCACATTCGGATTCAGTTTCACAGTCGGTGCCGGATAAGGTGTCCTGGAAATCAGCTCCTTGATAACCGGAACATGTCTGTCATAAATATGACAATCCGCGATCACATGTACCAGCTCACCGGCTTCCATGTCACAGCACTGTGCGATCATCATCAACAACAGGGAATACTGGCATACATTCCAGTTATTTGCAGCCAGGATATCCTGGGAGCGCTGGTTCAAAATGGCATTTAAAGTCAGCTTGTCCTTTCCAGGCTCCTTTGTTACATTGAAGGTCATAGAGTAAGCACATGGGTAAAGATTCATCTCATGAAGATCTTCATGCACATAAATATTGGTCATAATACGACGGCTGTATGGATTATTCTTCAGATCATAAAGAACACGGTCTACCTGATCCATCATGCCTTCTTTGTACTGATGCTTCACACCCAGCTGATAACCATACGCTTTTCCAATGGAGCCATTCTCGTCAGCCCAGCTATCCCAGATATGGCTGTGAAGGTCATGAATGTTGTTTGATTTTTTCTGCCAGATCCAGAGGATCTCATCCATAGCGCTCTTTAATGCGGTCTTGCGAAGGGTCAGCGCTGGAAATTCTTTTCTCAGATCATAACGGTTCACAACACCAAAACGTTTGATCGTATAAGCAGAAGTGCCATCCTCCCACACCGGCCGGACCTTCTCCCCTTCTGTACTGGTTCCGTTCTCAATTACGTCTTTACACATATCTATAAAAATATGATCAGCTAAACTCATACCTGTCTTTTTCCTCCTGGTCTCCATTGTGCGTTCTTTATAGCAACACGATACCTGGCTGCCAGAGTCTCTCCACACCAAGTATCTCGCTGCTTTTCATACTTCAACAATTTTAGCATAGATTCCTGTAAATAACAAGTTCTTTGCCCTCCTGTCTCCCTTCTGCTTGCTCTGGTTTTATTGTTTTTTCAAAGCCTTGTCAAATCACCTTTTTCTTTACAATCTTATTTTCCCGTGTTATAGTAAACCCCATGAAGAAAATTTTAATCCATTTACTGAAACCTCTTTCTTTTCTTCCTGCAATTCTGATGATGTATCTGATCTATTCATTTTCAGCCCAGACAGGGGAGGTGTCCGGAGCCCTAAGCTATGAAGTCAGCTACCAGATTGTGGAAACCAAGAATGAAGTTCTCAACGAAAACAAAACTTATGACGAGCTCGCCTATTCTGCCAGCTCCATCGAATTTTATGTGCGAAAAGCAGCTCACATGACAGAGTACTGTCTGCTTGCCATTGCCATTTCTTTCCCACTTTATGTTTACGGAGTAAGAGGTATCTGGCTGATCCTGCTGGCAGGCGCCATATGCGTAGGCTTCGCAGGCTTTGATGAATACCACCAGTCCTTTGTGGCAGACCGCGGACCTTCTGTACGTGATGTGGGAATCGACAGCATCGGAGTCACAGCGGGAATCCTGTTGGTGCAGGCATTCTGCTGGTCCACTCTACATAACCCAAGCGGGAAACGCAGGCGCAGGAAACGGCGCTAGAGCGTGTATTTCAACAAAAAAACAGACTTCTGATTGATTATCACTCATTCGGAAGTCTGTTTATTTTTTTATATTTAGTATTGTATTCGTAATTTCGTGCTGTTATAATCATAAAACGCAAAAGTAACCGCCCGGTCTGCAAACTAGTACATCGTTCTCGAAATAACTACACCACTCATTTTTCATACATATATTAACACTATCTAATATATCAATTTCTTTTCAAAAAACAATACTCTCTATTCTTCATCCTCTGTCGCATCCCCTAACTGGCTAACCAGATTAGCGCGGTCAGCAATAGACATTTTCTTATTCAAGGATGAAGTACTTTCCATTTTAGATTCAACTGTCCTTGAAATTTCTGTCTCAGAAGCCTGTGCTTCACTTTCTGCATTCGACTCCTTCTGAATCTTGCCAGCCTTTATGCTGCCGCGGATTCCATTGATCACGAAAGCCACGCCAAGCACAATAAAAATCACTCCCGCAACCATAAAGCCAGGACTGCTGCCCTCAGCACCATTTATTACATTCTGGCAAAGAGAAACACCCAGATAAGCCACATAAACCCCTGCCAGAATCATAACCAGGCAGGTTCTCATAGGCATAGCAGACTTCCCATTTCCGACTTCCTGCTTCTCATTTACATCAGTCTCTTCCAGATTCTTATTTTCCATATTCATCCCCCTTATGAAATAGCAAACTGACTCTCATACAAGTTCGCATAAAAGCCCTTCTTCGCCAGCAATTCCTCATGTCTGCCCTGCTCGATAATATTTCCGTCCTTCATGACCAGAATCAGATCTGCCTCCTGAATAGTGGAAAGACGATGTGCTACAATAAAGCTGGTTCTTCCTTCCATCAACTCTGCAAAAGCCTTCTGCACCTTCACCTCAGTACGGGTATCAATGGAAGAAGTGGCCTCATCCAGGATCAGCATAGCCGGATGCATCAGCATAACCCTTGCAATGCAAAGAAGCTGCTTCTGTCCCTGGGAAATATTTCCACCGCCCTCTGAAATCACGGTGTCATAGCCATTTGGCATACGCTTGATAAAACTGTGGGCATGTGCATGCTTAGCTGCCTCCATAACCTCTTCCAAAGTCGCATCCGGCTTTCCATAGGCAATGTTCTCGCGGATGGTTCCTGCCTTCAGCCAGGTCTCCTGAAGCACCATACCAAAGTTTCGTCTCAGGCTGTCTCTTGTCAGCTCTCTTACCGGATAACCGCTTACCTTAATCTGACCCTTATCTACATCATAGAATCTCATAAGAAGGTTGATCATAGTGGTCTTACCGCATCCGGTAGGTCCGACGATAGCGATCCGCTGTCCAGGTTTTACGTCAATGGAAATATCAGTAAGAAGCGGAACTTCTTTTCTGTAAGAAAAGGAAACATTCTCCACGCTTACACGACCGTCTGCTTTCTCCAGTTCCAAAGCATCTGGCGCATCTGGCTCCTGTGCCGGTGTATCAATAAAGTCAAAGAGACGTTTTGCACATGCCAACGCATTCTCCAGCTCTGTGATAACGCCGGAAATCTCATTAAAAGGCTTGGTATACTGATTTGCATAGTTCAGGAAGCTGGTCAGCTGTCCCACAGTCATACCGCCCTTAATTACTGTAAATGCGCCAAAAATTCCAACTGCTGTGTAAACAAGACCATTTACAAAACGTGTGGACGGGTTTGTAATAGAGGAAAAGAAAATTGCTTTGATTCCGCAGACGCGAAGCTCTTCATTTACTTTTCCAAACCTTTCATTAGCTCTCTCCTCATAGGAAAAAGCCTGCACGATCTTCTGATTTCCAACAAGCTCTTCCACAATAGAAGTCATCTCCGCTCTCTTCTCGGACTGCTCCTGAAACATGCGGAAGGTTCTGCCTGCGATAAAGCTTGCCACGAACAGGGAAATCGGAGTGAGCAAAATAACGATCACTGTGATCTTCACACTGATGGAAAGCATAAATCCAATGGTTCCAAAGATGGTCAGCACACCGGTAAACAGCTGGGTAAAGCCCATAAGGAGACCATCTGAAAACTGACTGACATCAGAAACAATACGGCTTAAAATATCTCCTGGCTGATTGGCATCTATATAAGATACCGGCACCTCCTGAAGATGGGCAAACGCCTGGCTTCGCACATCCTGCACCACGCTGTAGGTAACCTGATTGGTAAGAAGGTTCATCACCCACTGGGAAACTGCATTTCCCACAACGATCACAGCCAGAGCTCCAAGTACCTTCAAAAGTCCGGCTGTATTTACATTTCCCGGACCTACGATATTATCTACACCATTACCAATCAGAATGGGTGTATACAGGGTAAATCCAACGGTGACAAGCGCTGTCAGAAGCATAATGATAATTTTTGATTTATAAGGGCTGATAAATTTCAGTACCCTCTTCATAGTCTCTTTATTCCTTCCCATCAGCGGTTCACCTCCTGTTCGGAAAGCTGTGACAGGCAGATTTCTCTGTAGACCTCACAGGATTCCATAAGCTCTTTGTGTGTTCCCACACCAGCCAGCTCACCATCATCCAGAACCAGGATCTTATCTGCCTGCTTGATGGAGGTTGCTCTCTGGGAAACGATAAACACAGTCATTCCCTTTGTCTGCTCATGAATGGCATGACGAAGAGCCGCATCTGTGGCAAAGTCAAGGGCAGAAGCACTGTCATCCATGATCAGGATCTCCGGATCTCCCACCAGTGCTCTTGCTATGGTAAGACGCTGGCGCTGTCCGCCGGAAAGATTGGCGCCGCCCTGACTTACCATGGTATTTAAGCCCTCCGGCTTACTTTTTACAAAACCACTTGCCTGCGCAATGGAAAGAGCCCGCTGGATTTCTTCTTCGGAAGCGTCCTCTTTGCCCCATTTCATATTGTCACGGATGGTTCCCTTAAACAGAACTGCCTGTTGTGGTACCATCCCCACCTTTTTACGAAGCTGTGAAAATGGATATTCTTTTACATTATTTCCATCAATTACCACATTACCGGAAGTTACGTCATAGAAGCGTGGGATCAGATTGACCAGAGTGGATTTACCACATCCGGTACCACCAATGATACCGATGGTCTCACCTGGTTTTGCCGTAAAGGAAATATGGGAAAGCGCCGGCTCCTTGCTGCCTGCATAGGTAAAGCTCACATCTTCAAAGACAACTCTTGCAGCGCCTGCATTTTCTTTCTGAACACTATTGCCCTGATCCGTGAGAGACGGCTGTGTATCCAGCACCTCATTCAGACGCACACCGGAAGCCATAGCCTTTGTCACTGCCACGATCAGGTTTGCAAGAGCGATCAGTGCGATCAGGATCTGGTTCATATAGTTTACAAGGGCAACCACTTCCCCCTGTGTAAGAATACCCACAGACACTTCCTTGCTTCCATACCAGAGGATTCCGATAATGGCAAAGTTCATGATAACCGTAGTGGCAGGATTCAGAAGTGCGGAAATTTTTCCCGCTCTTACCTGCACCTTGGTGTAATCGTCGTTTACTTCTGAAAATTCTTTATATTCTTCCTGCTGTCTTCCAAAAGCCCTTACTACTCTGGCACCCACATGATTCTCTCTGGTAATCAGGGAAATCCTGTCCAGGAATGACTGAGCCTTTTTGTAAATTGGCACTGTTGTGCGCATAATTCCGTAAATTACAATGGAGATCACCGGAACCGCAATCAGGAAGATCAGGCCAATCTTCACATCAATGGTAAAGGACATGATCACTGCACCCACAACAATAAAAGGAGAACGAAGGAACAGACGAAGTACCATGTTCACACCAGTCTGTGCCTGATTCACATCATTGGTGATCCTTGTCACAAGGGTAGGAGTTCCAAGCATATCCAGTTCTCTGTAAGAAAGTCTGCTGATATGGGAAAAAAGCTCCTTGCGAAGGGCAGTGCTGAATCCCATGGCTGCCTTTGCAGAAAAATACTGTGCAATCAGAGAACATGCAAGGCCGATCACTCCAAGCAGTACCATGATCACACACTGGTGCCAGATATAGACATTGTCCTGATTCTTAATGCCGATATCCATGATTCTGGCAACAACCAGAGGCACGATCAGCTCAAAGGTGGCCTCCAGCATTTTGAACAAAGGAGCCAGAAAACTTTCTTTCTCATAGCCCTTCAAAAATCTGATCAGTCTCTTCATCTTACTTCTTATTCTCCTGGATTCGTCCGTATAATCTGGTCATGGCGTTAATTCTGTGAATGATCTCATCCGTAAGCTGACCTCTTGTAAGACGCCATTTCCAGTTGTCTCCCAAAGTAGAAGGCGTATTCATTCTCGCTTCATTTCCAAGACAGAGATAATCCTGCAAAGGTACTACGCACACTTCTGCTACTGAGGACTGTGCCGCCCGGATAAGCCCCCATACACATTCATCTGTGTCTTTCTCCTCACAGGCTGTGTACTGGTTCACGTAGGCTCTGTTTGACTGGGTAAGGTTCCCAAGCCAGCCCTTCGTAGTCTCATTGTCGTGGGTTCCAGTGTATACAATGCAGTTTTTGTCATATCGGAAAGGAAGATATACGCTCTCGCCGCTTTCATCAAAGGCAAACTGAAGCACCTTCATACCCGGATATCCGGATTCTGCCAGAAGCTCCCTGACACTGTCTGTAAGGAATCCCAGATCCTCTGCGATCACATCCAGATCCTTAATTTTCTCCTCCAGAACCTCGAACAATTCTATTCCAGGACCTTTTTCCCACTTTCCGTTCTCAGCGGTCTTATCTCCATAGGGAACTGACCAGTACTCGTCAAAACCGCGGAAATGATCGATCCGGACCTTGTCGTACAGCTTCATACAGTGAGTCATACGAAGAATCCACCAGTTATAGCCTGTTTTTCTGTGATATTCCCAATTATAAAGCGGATTTCCCCACAGCTGACCGGTTGCAGAAAAAGCGTCTGGAGGACATCCTGCCACTGCTGCCGGTGTAGCCTCCTCATCAAACTGGAACAGATCCGGGTTCGCCCATGCATCTGCGCCATCAAAAGCCACATAGATAGGAAGATCACCTATGATCTTAATACCTCTGTCATTTGCATATTTCTTCAGCCGGTTCCACTGGCGGTAGAACCAGAACTGCTGAAAGGCATAGAAGCTGATATCTTCCTTCAGCTCCTCTCTTGCCTTAGCAAGTGCCTCCGGCTTACGTGTCTTTAAGTCCTCCGGCCACTGATTCCAGGAAATTCCCTCCAGGCTGTCCTTTATTGCCATATAAAGACAATAATCTGCAAGCCAGAAGCCCTGTTCTTTCTCAAAGGCTTCCATCTCCTCACGGATCAGCTGAAGCTCCTTTTCTTTTCCATCCATCTGGTAAAAACGTCTGTAAGCCTTCCGAAGAAGGGAAAATCTGGAAAGATAAACCTTCTCATAGTCCACATAGCTTTTGCTGCCGCCCCAGTCACATTCTGCACATTCTGCTGCTGTGAGAAGGTCTCTCTGGATCAATTCCTCCAGATCAATGAAATAAGGATTTCCTGCAAATGTGGAAAAAGACTGGTAAGGGGAATCCCCGTATCCGGTAGGTCCAAGTGGCAGGATCTGCCAGTATTTCTGACCCGCTTCTGCAAGCTGATCTACAAAAGCGTAAGCTTCTTTAGAAAAACATCCGATTCCATAGTTGGAAGGGATACTGGATATAGGCAATAAAATACCGCTGGCTCTCATCATATGTTCCTCCTGTCTGGTTCAATAACCATTATCTGTTTATTATACCGCTATCATGCATAATCGGTCAACAGAATAAAACAGCTTCGCAAATTTTATCCTGCTTTCGTTGCTGCTCAAAAAAACAGGCACCCGGAAAAATTCCGAATGCCTGTCATTTTCTTCTGCATCACATTTAAGTAATACCAAAAGACTTATATTCTTTTAACTTGATTATTTCTTACTTGTATAACCGAAGAAGAAGTATCCAAGTGGTGTGTAGTACATGCCGTCAATGTCTGGATTGAGCATATATGGCTGTGTATAGAAGTAGATTGGAGCAAGTACGCTGTCCTGTCCAATGAGGATATCCTCAGCTTCGTGGAATGCTTTCATACGCTCTTCCGGATCAGAAGTAGCTTTTGCTGCATCGATAGCTGCATCATAGTCTGGGTTAGAGTACTGAGCGTCGTTGTTACCGCCGTCTGTGTACCACATATCCAGGAATGAGCAAGGATCGTTGTAGTCTGCGATCCAGCCGTTACGGGCGATCTGGAAGTTACCATCTTTTCTGTTCTGAAGGAATACGTTCCAATCCTGGTTGTTCAAGTTAACAGTTACACCAAGCTCTGTCTGCCACATGTTCTGAAGAGCCTCACCGATCTTCTTGTGGTTATCAGCTGTGTTGTACAGATACTCTACAGTCGGGAAGCCTTCGCCGTTCGGATAACCAGCGTCTGCAAGAAGCTGACGGGCCTCTTCGCAGTTAGCCTCATAATCCTCATCGGAAATGCTGTAGTAAGAACCGCCTACTGTACGGAAGTCATCACTACCAGCACCAGCTGCATCATTTACACCGTTCGGTACATATCCGTCAGCCGGAACCTCACCAGCCTGAGAAACGTTCTCTACGATGTAGTTACGGTCGATTACAAGTGAGAACGCTTTACGGATGTTAGGGTCAGAGAAAACTTCGTCCTCTGTGTTGAAGCATACATAGTAGGTTCCAAGATAGTCACCAATCTCAAGCTCGCCAGAAGCAAGGTAGGTCGGGATCTCGTCTACAGGAAGGTTCTCGATGAAATCAAGCTCTCCGTTGTTGTAACCTTTGAGCATTGCGTTGTTGTCATCAAGAAGTGTAAACTTGATAGTATCCGGTCCAAGATTCTCATAGTCATAGTAGTTCTCGTTTTTCTCCATGGAGATGTAAGCATTGTGAGACCACTCTGTCATTTTGTATGGTCCATTGCCAATGTATGTGCTTGGATCAAATGTCCAGTTGTCACTGCTCTCTACCATATCCTGACGAACCGGGAAGGTTGCCGGGAATGCCATGATTTCTTCGAAATACGGGCAGTCATAGGTAAGATCGATCTGAAGAGTCTGATCATCAACTGCTGTAATTCCAAGAGTGCTTGGATCCGCACTTCCGTCAGCAACTGCGTCATATCCTTTTACCATATCGATCATGTAGCAGTAATCTGCTGCTGTCTCAGGATTTGCTAGACGCTGCCATGCATAAACGAAGTCACCAGCTGTTACAGCCTGTCCATCAGACCATTTGATTCCGTCACGAAGTTTAACAGTGTAAGTAACTGTACCATCTTCGTTCTCGGCCTTTTCCCAGGACTCAGCCTGTCCAGGAGCTGTGACAGCATTTCCTTCACCATCATTTACCCATTTAGCCAGACCTTCGAACATATGGTTGCACATGATAGCTCCATCAACTGCAGAGTTCAGTGCAGGGTCAATTGTCTGTGGTTCAGATGCGATACAAAGGTTCAGATTGAATCCTTCGTCAGATGCTGTATCCTCGGCGAATACAGGAGTTGCTGCCATGCTTAATACCATAGCTGCAGTCAGTGCCATAGACATAAATTTTCTTCTCATTACATTTCCTCCTTTATGCTTTTTTGCGCCGCATGAGAGATGAGAATCGACGCTTGTATTCATCAGCTCTTCCGTGAAGAAGAACGAAATACCTAAACTTTCTTTATTTGTCCAGCAAATGGCAGGCTGCCCAGTGGCCCGGCTCATGCTCTCTGAACACAGGAGTTACCTGGCTGCACTTTTCAGTGGCATATGGACATCTGGTGTGGAAACGGCATCCGCTTGGCGGATTCATAGGACTTGGCACGTCTCCTTCCAGAATAATACGCTTTCTTGTCCGGCTCAGCTTTGGATCCGGAACCGGAACTGCGGAAAGCAGGGTCTGTGTATATGGATGGATCGGATGTCTGTTCAGCTCATAGCTCTCGCCCAACTCAACAAGAGAGCCAAGATACATAACACCGATTCTGTTGGAAATATGACGGACAACGGAAAGATCATGGGCAATGAACAGATAAGTCAGACCCATCTGCTCCTGCATGTCCTCCAGCATGTTTACCACCTGTGACTGGATAGAAACATCCAATGCGGAAATCGGCTCGTCACAGACGATGAACTCCGGTTTTACTGCAAGGGCGCGGGCAATACCAACACGCTGCTGCTGACCGCCGGAAAACTCATGTGGATAACGGTTTGCATGCTCTGTATTTAATCCAACCTGCGCCAGCAGCTCTTTGATCATGTCAGCGCGGTCTTTCTTACTCGCTGCAAGCTTGTGGATATCAATGGCCTCTCCAATGATCTCACCAACTGTCATTCGAGGATCCAGGGAAGCGGACGGATCCTGGAAAATGATCTGCATTTTTCTTCTGTAGGGAAGCATTTTAGCAGCTTTGGCTTTTCCAAGAGGTTTGCCGTCTTTATCCAGAGGATTGTCGTAAATGGTTTCGCCATCATAAATAATCTTTCCTCCGGTTGGCTCATAAAGGCGAAGAATCGTTCTTCCCAGTGTGGTCTTTCCACATCCGGACTCTCCTACAAGACCGAGTGTTTCACCTTTTTTGATATAAAGGGAAACATCCTGTACAGCCTGTACCCCCGGACCTTTTATGCCATTTACCGGAAAATATTTTCGTAAATTCTCAATTTCAAGAAGCTTCTTTTCTTCTGCCATTTATTTCTCCTCCTTGTTCATAAGCTCCTGAACCCGAAGCCAGCAGGCGGAACGATGTTTCTCGCCCACTTCCACGTAAGGAGGCATTTTCTTCAGACAGATCTTCATGCAATGCTCACAACGTGGAGCAAACGGACATCCTTCCGGCGGATTCAGCATATCAACCGGGGTTCCCTCGATTGGGATCAGTCTTTCATAGCTCTCGGCATCAACACGGGGCATGGAACGAAGAAGACCCTTTGTATATGGATGTGCAGGCTCGTAGAAAATGTCATCTACAGGTCCCTGCTCCACAATTTTACCTGCATACATAACGGATACCTTGTCACAGATATCTGCCACAACACCAAGGTTGTGTGTGATGAAAATGATTCCCATTCCGGTCTTTTTCTGAAGATCCTTCATCAAGTCAAGGATCTGTGCCTGAATGGTAACATCAAGGGCTGTGGTCGGCTCATCTGCGATCAGAAGCTGCGGATGGCAGATCAGTCCCATAGCGATCATGACACGCTGTCGCATACCGCCGGAAAACTCGTGTGGATACTGCTTCATACGCTTCTCCACATTATTGATTCCAACCAGTTCCATCATTTCCATGGCACGTTTCTGAGCTTCTTCTTTACTGATTTTCTTATCATGGGCACGAAGAGCTTCCACAAGCTGATTTCCGATGGTGTAAACCGGATTCAGACAGGTCATGGGATTCTGGAAGATCATAGCTACTTTGTTTCCGCGGAACGCAGTCATCTCTTCCTTGGAAAAAGAAAGGACATCTTTTCCCTCGAAGGTAATGGAGCCTCCGATAACTTTACCTGGGGACTGAAGAAGCCCCATAATAGAATATGCCTCCTGGCTCTTTCCAGAACCAGATTCTCCAACAACTCCCATAACTTCGCCATAATCAAGGTCATAGGAGATACCGCCAACGGCTTTTACCTCGCCGGCCGGGGTAAAGAAGGAGACTTTCAGGTCTTTTACTTCCAGCAATTTATTTTTCTGTTCAGACATTGTTCTCCTCCTCTCTTATTTCTTCAGCTTCGGATCAAGAGCATCGCGAAGTCCATCGCCAAACAGGTTGAATGCAAGGATCATAATGCTCAGGATCACGGAAGGTACGATCAGTCTGTAAGTATAAGTGTACATACCGCTAAGTGCGTCTGTTGCCATGGATCCAAGGCTTGGAAGAGGTGCTGAAACACCAACTCCAAGGTAGGATAAGAAGGATTCCAGGAAAATAGCAGACGGTATCTGCAGGCAGGTAGTAACAACGATCTGTCCGATACAGTTTGGAAGCAGATGACGGCGGATGATCCTGCCGCCAGATGCACCAAGTGCTCTTGCTGCGGTTACATATTCCTGCTGTTTCAGCTGAAGTACCTGGCCACGGATAATACGGCTCATGGTAACCCAGTATAACAGACCAAATGCAATAAACATGGAGATCAGGTTCGGTCCAAGTACATTGACAAAGGATTTCAGAGGACTGGTTCCTGATGAATTCACATAGTCGGTAAGGATTGGTTTCAGTGCAGTTGCGATCAGAAGGACAACCAGCATCTCCGGAACTGCATAAATAAGTTCAACAATACGCTGCATCACTGCGTCCACCTTGCCGCCGCAGTAACCGGAAATAGCACCATAAAGTGCGCCGATCACCAGTACCAGAATAGCTGCGAATACGCCGACAGACATGGAAACACGGGCACCATACATAACACGGACCAGAATATCACGGCCATACATGTCAGTACCAAATACATGTGGAAATACTTTTTCCCCATTTGCCTTGCGCTCAAGCTCTGCCTGGGAATAACCGAAAATATGCTTCTTGATTCCAAGCTCCTTGCGGACGGAATCTTCATCTACGCTCTGCTCCTCAGAAGAGTCTTCTGAAGGTTTTGCAGCAACTTTTGCTTTTGCACGGATAACTGCTTCATCTTTCTTTGTAAATTTCTCGCCCTTTTTCTCAGCTTCTGCTTTCGCCTGGGCGATCATTTCATCTACATCCACTACATCGGACTGGGTTCTGGAAGCGATCTCGTCGTTCACACGCTGGGTGTCCTCCAGTGTGTAGTGATAGGGATAAAGGTTCTCAGCACCTTTGTTAAACTCGTCATAGCCATATGGAATCAGAAGCGGGCCCACAAAGGCAAACAAAAACAGGAATACGATCACACCAAGTGCAACCATAGCCACCACATTTTTCTTTAATCTTCTCCAGGCATCTTTCCAGTAGGAAACACTCTGGCGGTCCTGAATAAAATCATCCTTCTCCTGTCTGGACGCAGATGCAAAATCATCCGGACTTAAATCCTGAAGGAGGTTCTCAATATCCGGCTGAAGACTCACCGGACATTTCTTAATCTTCTTATCTTCTGCCACGATCATTCTCCTCCTTTCGCAAGGCTGATTCTCGGGTCAGCAACCTTATAAAGGAAGTCTACAACCAGGTTCATCAGAATAATAAATGCTGCCAGGAAAATGGTAGTTCCCATAATAACCGGATAATCACGGTTCTGGATGGACTGTACGAAATAACGTCCAAGTCCCGGAATTGAGAATACGCTCTCTACAACGAAACCACCACAAAGGGTAAAGGCCACCTGCGGTCCTAAGTATGTAATAACCGGAATCAGTGCATTTCTAAGAGCATGTTTGAAAATAATCTTTTTGTTCTTCAGACCTTTGGCGCGGGCTGTCTTAATGTACTCCTGGCTTAAGGAATCCAGCATGGCAGAACGTGTCTGACGTGCTGTATAGCACATTGGATAAAAGCCCAGGGCAAAGCATGGCAGTACATAGGCACGCCATCCCTGCGACGGATCAAAAATAGACGGAAACAGATTCAGTGCATTGTTTCCGGTCAGGGTTACCAGAAGAACAGATGCCACAACGAAGCTTGGCATGGAGATTCCAAGTGTACAGATCACACGAAGAATGCTGTCTGTCAGCTTGCCTCTCTTAAATGCGGCAAGACAGCCAAGAGGTACACCCACCAGAATCGCCCATGCAAGTGCAAGCGCACCTACCTTGGCAGATACCGGGAACATATCCACGATAATGTCAAGAACTGCACGGTTCTTCTGCATCTTAAGTGATACACCGAAGTCACCGTGAAGAATATTTTTCAGATACATAAACAGCTGTACATAGACAGGCTTATCCAGTCCATATTTGGCATTCAGTGCAGCCAGTGTGGTCTCGGAAGGTGTTTTTTCACTGAGCCATGGGCTTCCAGGTACAGCATTCATCAGCAGGAAGGTAAGACAGGCTACCAGAAAGATAGTCAGAATCGCCATTCCAAGTCTTTTTGCAAAATACTTTCCCATTTTTCCTCCTTATTTTTTCCGGTCGAAAACATTTATTTCGTTTTCCTTTATGAGAGATGTCGTCAAAAATACCACACCCATATCAGACTGATTTCTGACCAGAGTTCATTTTTATAATATGTAAAAAAAATTATAGCATTTCAATTTGCTTTATTCAAGTAACATTTTAAACTTTAGAACAGTGACAATGCAATTTTTTAAGCTTGTACTATTTTTTAGTGCTATTATGGTGTGTTTTTTGTGTATTTTATACAAAGACATTTGTTTGTTTCACAAGCGCAGATTGTTTGTCATAACACTACAGCATGTTTAAAAAAGACTTGGGAGCCTGTTTCAAAAATCATTTCTGCAATCTATATAAAACTAATCTATTTTTTAGTTCAAAAAAAGAAGGACACCAGCTTGGCATCCTTCCCTCTCAATTCTTACCAGTTCCCCTTTTGCTTCATCCGGCTCCGTATCTTTGCCGCAGCTCATAAGAAAAGCCACACCCAGAAGAACCAGCAGCAGAATCCAGCCTTTTTTTCTCATATAGTTCTCCATTTCACACTGTATTTCTGTGAGTATGTGCAAAATAGAGCATCTTATGCATAATGGACGTCTTTTCTCAAAAGCCCTTTTTCTTTATATAAAAGGCAATGTCGTGATAAACCCTCTTCCGGTCTGTCTCGTTCAGAATTTCGTGGCGCATTCCCGGATACAGCTTGCCTTTCACGTCTACATAACCGGCACGCCGCATATCCTGCACTGCTTTTGCAAAATGACGCACGTTGATCATACAGGGATCATCAGAGCCACTGACAAAAAGCACGGGCATTTTCGGTCTGGTGCAGTGCCAGTGCTTTACGTCGTAAGCACGCTTCATCAGCTCAAAAAGTGCCAGATAGCCATCATCTGTAAACGTAAAGCCACAAAGTTCAGAATCGGAGTACTCCTGAGCTGCTGCCTTATTGGCACAGATCCAGGAAGTACAGTTTTTGTCCTTGCGGAAGCGCATCACATTTCCGGCAAAGGAAAGGGTTTCGATGACTTTACTCTTGTGGGCTGGTCCAAACACAGCACTTTCCATATGGGCAATTGCTTCTCCAAGAGATCTTGCCCCATTCTTGCTTGGAGAACCGCAAACGATCAGCATGTCCATGCAGTCATCATGATCTCTTGCAAAAGCGCGCACGGCCAGCGAACCCATACTATGCCCGAATAAGATCAAGGGCAGATCCGGAAGCTGCTGGTGCATTTCCCGGTTCACCACCTCAATATCCTTTAGGATTGCATCCGCGCCGCCGCCATACATATATCCCAGGTCATCCAGAGCCCGCACACTTTTCCCATGACCACGGTGATCGTGGATCACACATACATAGCCTTTTTTGGCCATGTATTCCATAAAGGGAAGATAGCGCTCCTTGTATTCGCTCATCCCATGAACAAGCTGCAGGATTCCTCTGTACGGTGTCTCATCCGGAACCACTGCCAGAACGGAAATATCAAGTCCATCCGCCTCTGATTCTATATAAGCTTCATACTTTGCACCCATAGTTTTTCCGCCTTTCTTCTTTTTTTATTATCTTAACATAAATACCCGGTATCCGTAAAGTTACTGGTTACTGTTCGAGAGTTGCGGCGCGAAATCATGCAAAGCATGATTTCTGTGCATCGCGAAGTACGTTACTGTGAACGGAGTGGCCAGTAACACTCTGTAAATACTTTGACACTCTCCCAAGAGTATACTATAATAAAAAAGATGTCACACAAATTTATATGTGAAATTTTTACAGACGGTCAATTTATAAAATTATAATGTCATAGACATCGCCAGAGCATGTTTGAAAAAGGCTTTCTGCAAGATGTGCGTCACAATTTATGGGAGATTTTTTCCGGATGAGGGCGCCGTAGCCGGGCTAAGGCAACCGAATTCGGGCGAAATATACCGCAAAGTGGGACGTGCAGATTGCGGGAATGATTTTTCAAACAGGCTCTAAACCTAACAAGGAGGAAACATGGAAGAAAAACAACTAAATATGCCAGATGAACACCCTGTTCCGAAGAAAAAAAGAAAAGGAAAGGCCGGACGCATTCTGCTTCTGCTTATTCTTATCCTTGTCGCCGGCGCAGCCATTGGCTACTATTTCTACGAACGCAGCCAGCCAGCCAAAGAATTGGATAAATATCTCACCGGCATTCAGAGCCTTGATTTCGACACAATGGAAGGTATGCTCCAGAGCGCCGATCTTTCCGCTCTTGACAATGCAGATGTGCGAAACGCCACCTACGAAAGCTTCTTCAAATCCATCAATGCCAAAATGACCTGGAAGATCACAAAGACACGTTTCAGTTTTCAAGACGGCACTGCAGAAGTCACTGCACGGATCCGCTATGTAGACGGATCTGACATCTACCGTGAAACTGTAACCGAATTCCTTCGTCAGATTGTTTCCAGCGCCTTTTCCGGAGAGAGTCTTACAGAACAGGAAACCCAGGACAAACTTGCTGCTATTTTAATGGAAAAAGCCTCCAGCCTGGAAGACAAATTCAGTGAAACAGACATTGTTTATCCTATGATCAAAGTAAACGGCCAATGGAAAGTTACGGCTCTTGATGAGGAAACGGTAAAGATCATGTCCGCTAATTTCAAAAGTGTAGAGGATGAGATCAGCCAGACACTAGCGGCTTCCGATTCCACAGCGGAGGGAACCGATCATTCAGCTGATTCTGCAGCCCAGACACCAGCCACATCCGATGGGACCATTGATCTTTCCAACCAGCGTTTCTCTATCCACTATACCAGAAATGTAGTTTCCACAGACTTTGGCGGTGAACCCTGTCTTCTCGTCTACTACGACTACACAAATAACGGAGAAAGTTCTTCCAGTGCTATGGTAGATGTAAATCTTACCGCTTATCAGAATGATGCGGCTCTTGAAGCAGCTATTCCGGCAAACAGTGATGAGGCTGTTGATGCATTTATGAAAGAAATTCAGCCTGGAGAAACGGTAAATGTATGTCAGGCTTTTTCCCTTAATGATATGAGCCCGGTTACCTTGCATGCTTCGGACGCATTTGGTCTGGATACAGGAATTACAGCAGCACAGACATTAAATCTCCAGTAAAAAACGCAACCATATGGGAAGCACAATGAAATCTTTTATACGCGAAAGTTCCGTTTAAGGCTTTCGCGTATTTTTATGTCTCTCTTTGCAGTTTCAGACAGTCCCCCTGTTTTTTGCTGCTAAAATTCCATCTTTTACCACATTTTATACAGGCTTTTTCGTATAATTTCCACGATAAAAAGAAACACTATAGTTACGAAAGGATGGTGACTTATGGAAAATAAATTTTTAAATTGTTTCTGTCTGACTCTCACAATAATCGGCGCTGTCAACTGGGGGCTGATTGGGTTCTTCAACTTTAACCTGGTAGCTCTCATCTTTGGCAGTATGAGCTGGATTTCCAGAATCATCTACGCACTGGTCGGACTTTCGGGTCTGTATCTGCTCAGTTTCTATGGAACGCTCTGCTCCAATGAAAATAATGCGTCATAAGTTAAAAAAAGCCAGGAAACTTAATTCCTGGCTTTTAAAGAGCGATAGACGGGGCTCGAACCCGCGGTCTCGACCTTGGCAAGGTCGCGCGTTACCAACTACGCCACTATCGCACAAGCGGGTGATGGGAATCGAACCCACGTATCCAGCTTGGAAGGCTGGTGTTCTACCATTGAACTACACCCGCACATCATATTCAGATGTGTTTGCCTGACATTTGTCAGAAGAGCGATAGACGGGGCTCGAACCCGCGGTCTCGACCTTGGCAAGGTCGCGCGTTACCAACTACGCCACTATCGCATAAGCGGGTGATGGGAATCGAACCCACGTATCCAGCTTGGAAGGCTGGTGTTCTACCATTGAACTACACCCGCACATTTGTGCTTGTCCGTCACAACGAAGATTAGTATATCTGATGTTGGAATATTTGTCAACAACTTTTTTGAAATTTTTTAATTTTTTATGAACCATTTATGATAATGTCCTAATATACCACAAAGGAAAATGTCCCAATGTAGTATAATGCTTCCATC
>NZ_JBCOMI010000016.1:0-109271 GCF_040924245.1 Ruminococcus sp. J1101004sp1_RTP21198st1_B9_RTP21198_201120
GCGAAGCTTTGAATTTAAGCCCCAGTAAACGGCGGCCGTAACTATAACGGTCCTAAGGTAGCGAAATTCCTTGTCGGGTAAGTTCCGACCCGCACGAAAGGCGTAATGATTTGAGCGCTGTCTCGACAATGCATCCGGTGAAATTGAAGTACCAGTGAAGATGCTGGTTACCTGCGCCAGGACGGAAAGACCCCATGGAGCTTTACTCCAGTTTGGTACTGGGGTCCGGTATTGCATGTACAGGATAGGTGGGAGGCTAGGAAGCAGTAACGCCAGTTGCTGCGGAGCCGCTGTTGGGATACCACCCTTGCAGTACTGGGCTTCTAACCAGCCGCCGTGAACCGGCGGTGGGACAATGCCAGACGGGGAGTTTGACTGGGGCGGTCGCCTCCGAAAGGGTATCGGAGGCGCCCAAAGGTTCCCTCAGAATGGACGGAAACCATTCGAAGAGTGCAAAGGCAGAAGGGAGCTTGACTGCGACACCGACGGGTGGAGCAGGTACGAAAGTAGGGCTTAGTGATCCGGTGGTATTAAGTGGGAATGCCATCGCTCAACGGATAAAAGCTACCCTGGGGATAACAGGCTTATCACTCCCAAGAGTTCACATCGACGGAGTGGTTTGGCACCTCGATGTCGGCTCATCGCATCCTGGGGCTGTAGTAGGTCCCAAGGGTTGGGCTGTTCGCCCATTAAAGCGGTACGCGAGCTGGGTTCAGAACGTCGTGAGACAGTTCGGTCCCTATCCGGCGTGGGCGTAGGATATCTGAGAGGAGCTGTCCTTAGTACGAGAGGACCGGGATGGACGGACCGCTGGTGTATCGGTTAGACTGCCAAGTCTACGGCCGGGTAGCCAAGTCCGGAAGGGATAAACGCTGAAGGCATCTAAGCGTGAAGCCCCCCTCAAGATGAGATGTCCCATTCGAAAGAAGTAAACCCCCTTGAAGACGACGAGGTAGATAGGGCAGGGGTGGAAGTGTGGTAACACATGGAGCTGACTGTTACTAATAGGGTGAGGGCTTGACCAACAATCGCAAGGTTGAAAAATGATTCCATTAGGATGTAACATGTATGTAGTTTTGAAGGTACAGTAAATGAGACGGTAACCATTTGGTTATCGTTTTTTTATTTGCTGAAACTATACTGCTGTGTTATCATGTTTATATAAAAAATATCTGTTTAGGAAGGAAGGGCATATGGGAAATCCTAATATTCCAGTAGGTATCTCTGATTTTAAAGAGATACGTGAGAATAATAACTATTATATTGATAAAAGCGGTTTCATATCTGAACTCCTAACCGATGGTGCAGCGAAAGTAACATTGATTACCAGACCGAGACGATTTGGGAAAACATTGGGCATGAGCATGCTCTACTATTTCTTTAATGTTCGAAATGAGAGTCAGAAATTATTTGAAGGGCTTGAAATTTCAAGAAATCACGAGCTTTGTGAAAAATGGTTGAATAAGTGGCCTACTATTTTTTTGACATTTAAAGATATAGATGGACTTGATTTTGCAAGTGCGTATGACCAGCTGGTATTTACCATCTCTGATTTGTATCAGAAATACAGTTTTTTGCTGGAAAGCGAAGAAATTGATGAAGAAGATTGTAAACGCTTTAAACTTCTGAAATCTGGTGAGGGAAGCAAAATTTTGGTTATCAGATCTCTTAGTCTGCTTATGCGTCTGCTCGAGAATTATTACCATAAGCAGATGATTTTGCTTATAGATGAATATGACGTTCCTATAGCAAAAGCCAGCAGCAAAGGATATTACCAGCAAATGCTGGAAATTATCAGAGGTATGATGAGTACTGCATTAAAAGATAATACTTCATTGAAATTTGCTGTTATCACAGGCTGTCTGCAGATTGCAAAAGAGAGCATTTTTACAGGGACAAATAACTTTGTTACAGATACGATTGCAAATACCGGATTCAATGAATATTTCGGATTTACCCAGCAGGAGGTCAACAAAATCCTGGAAGATACAGGGACAGTGCAGTATGCAAAGCAGATGAAGGAATGGTACGATGGATATCATATGGGAGAAATTGATGTGTACTGCCCGTGGGATGTTATGAATTATTTGCGGGAACTTCAGAGAAATCCCAAAGCGCAGCCAGTCAGTTATTGGAAAAATACCAGTGACAACGCAATTATCCGCTCTTTCATTGATTTTGCAGGCAATAGCATTACGGACAAAATGGAAACATTGCTTTCTGGTGGATATATTCTTCAGGATATTGATGAGAACCTGACTTATGATTATTTGCATTCATCCGAAAGTAATCTTTGGAGTATTCTTTACATGACTGGTTATCTGACAGAAGCGTGGATTTCAGAAGGGAAAACTGCATTTTCACCGGATACCAAAGCATTAAAGATACCAAATGCGGAAATAAGAGAAATTTTTGAAACTACGGTAATGAAATGGTTTGCTGACAGTGTGAAAAAATGGAATCGAACAGCGATTTTTCAGGCTCTCTGGAATCAAAAACCAGAAATTATAACCAGAGAAATGAATCTATTGCTGTGGAATACCATCAGTTATCATGATTATAAAGAAGACTTCTATCATGCGTTTCTCACAGGCATTTTTATGGGAGCTGGTGAACAGATTGAATCGAACAAAGAGCATGGATTGGGAAGACCAGATCTTGTGATTATTGATAAAGCCAATGGAAAGGTAGCGATTTTCGAAGTAAAATATTCGCAAAGCATGAAACAGTTAAATAAAGATTGTGATAAAGCACTGGCGCAGATGAAAGAGAGAAAGTATGCAGAGGATTATAAGGACAGGTATAAAGATATCTTTTGTTATGGAATCTCATTTTATAAAAAGGAATGTCTGGTGAAAATGCTGGAGTCTTAGAACCTGTTTAAACACGCTCTGGAAAAGGTGAGGAAGCATTCCCTCACCTTTTTCCAAGTTCCCAGAAAGCCACAGCACTTGCGGCAGCTACATTCAGGGAATCCACTTCATGGGACATGGGGATTTTTACGGTGTAATCGCAGCCGGTGATGGTTGCATCCACCAGTCCGTCTCCTTCAGCTCCAAGGATAATCGCTAGTTTTTCTTCGGCTTGAAGGGCTGGGGCGTCAATGCTGATGGAATCGTTCCGAAGAGCCATTGCTACAGTTTTAAATCCGAGAGAGCGAAGCTGCTCCATTCCAGCTTTCGGCCAGGACACTTTTTTATGAAAATAAGTCCATGGAATCTGAAAAACAGTACCCATACTTACCCGGGTGGCTCTGCGGTAAAGAGGATCACAACAGCCTGGGGTGAGAAGAACCGCATCCATATGAAGCGCGGCAGCTGAACGAAAAATGGCTCCGATATTGGTTGGGTTCACTACATTTTCCAGAATGGCGATACGGCGGGCATTTTTGCAGATATCTTCCACAGAGGGAAGGTCCCGGCGAGTCATGGCACAAAGCATTCCACGGGTAAGTGCAAAGCCTGTAAGCTTTACAAGTACCTCATAATCTGCTGTATAAACCGGAATTCCCGGGAACTTTTGTAACAATTCTTTTCCTTCTTTTTCCAGATCCTTGTGTTGAACTAAAAAAGAAACCGGCTGATATCCGGCATTGGCCGCGCGTTGGATTACCTTTGGGCTTTCTGCGATAAAAAGTCCTGGTTTGGGCTCATAGAATCGTAGAAGCTGCACCTCCGGGATTCTGGCGTAAACATCCAGCTCCGGGGCAGTGAAATCTGTTATTTCAATTCGGTTACTCATTTCGTTTTCTCCTGTTTTTCAAGTGCTTTTTAAATGATACTTGTTTGATAAAGCATTTTATTATCAGCATTATTATAAGGGAAAGACAGGAAAATTGCGATTCTTTTTTCAGCATATTTCTGCAATCGACACGCCTCGCTTGGCGGTATATTTTGTCAAACACGCTCTAGCCCGCGAAAGGAAACGATTTGAGAAAAATTAGAATTTTAGGGACTGCTGTTATTACTTGCCAATTGATGGGGAAAAGGATGTCACGTTTAAAATCATCCAGAATGATCAGGCAGTTGAAACTCTTGACAGCCTTATGACGACACAGCAGTTCCGGTAATTTATGAGGAAACATCAGAGAGTGAGAAAAAGTTCACATTGCGAACCAGCTTATCAGTTCGCGCAGCGGCTCATGCGCAGACGATAACTATTTCCGGAATACTGGATTATCTGCGAATAAAAAGATAATTTCCTATTGAAATAATAGGAATTAGAAGGTATAATCTTCTGTAGAGTGATTTTGCATTTGCAGAATCACAGAGCAGGAGGAATGAAGATGAGAATATCCACTAAGGGTAGATATGCAATAAAGTTAATGCTTGATCTGGCTACCAATGACAATGGAGAGCCGATCCGGCTGAAAGATGTAGCACGTAGACAGGAAATTTCCGAGAAATATCTGGAGCAGATCATTTCCGTGCTGAACAAGGCCGGATATGTGAAGAGTGTCAGAGGACCACAGGGCGGCTATTTACTGCAACGCAGACCAGAGGAGTACACCGTGGGCATGATCCTCAGACTTACCGAGGGCTGCCTGTCACCGGTAGACTGTGTAGCACCGGATGGAGCCGGCTGTGAGAAAGGGGATGCTTGTGTTACCCGTATTCTCTGGAAGAAGATTGATGATGCCATCAATGAGGTGGTAGATAATATTACACTGGGAGATCTTCTGGACTGGCAGGCTGCAAGTGCAGATGATTATGTGATCTAAAGGTTACTGTTCACTGGTAGCATTCCGCGAGGTGTTTTTTGTGAACAAAGTTCACAGAAAACCCGAGAGTTGCGGCGCGAAATCATGCAAAGCATGATTTCTGTGCATCGCGAAGCGTGTTACTGTGAACGGAGTGAACAGTAACAACTAATCGCTTACTCCTGCTGCTATTTTTATAGCTGCATATGATAAAAATCATCTCGCTTCCGGTTTGGGCTGAGCAGGGACTTCTGCGTCAGTGCACTTGGAATTCTGCGCCTGGAAGGTGATAGTCACTTTGAATAAATCCCCATCCAGGTAAAGCTGGAATTTGCCGCCCTGGAGCTCAGTAAGACTTTTGGCAATGCTAAGTCCAAGCCCGCTTCCCTCGGTGCCACGGGCTACGTCACCGCGGACGAAACGCTCGGTAAGTTCCTCGGCAGCGAAATTTAACGGCTGGGCGGAAATATTTTTCAGGGTGAAAACCACCTGACCGTGGGCGTTCATTACTTCCGCGTAAACCCGGGTGTCTTCCATAGCATATTTTGTTACATTTCCGAAAATATTTTCCAAAACACGCCACAGCCGCTGACCATCCGCATAGATTACAGAAGGCTCATCTGGAAAATGTACTATCATGGTAAGATGGTGTTTTTCGAAACGCTCCTCGAACTCTCCGATTACCTGATGGAGCATTTCTACGAAATCAAGATTATTCATGTTCAGTGTCAGATTTCCGGTGCTGGCCTTGGAGGCTTCTACCACATCCTCTGTGAGTACTTTCAGCCGGGCTGCCTTGGCTTCCAGAATATCCAGATATTCCAGAACCTTAGGATCTGTAAAATTCTCACGTTTCAGAAGATCAATGTAGCTGATAATGGAAGTCAGCGGGGTCTTCAGATCGTGGGAAACGTTGGTGATCAGCTCGGTTTTCATTCGCTCATTTTTCACACTGTTTTCTACAGCTGCGTCAAGACCGCTTCCAATGTTATTAATATATTCTGCAATATGTTTATCATCGCCCCAAAGCCGTTCCAGAGGAATTTTATATTGCAGGTTTCCATTGGAAATTTCTCTCAGTCCTTTTATGATCTGTTCTCTGCTGCAGGCTTTTGTAATAACATATAGCAGTATCAAAAGATCAGCCAGACAGCTGAAGAAAAAGAACAGCTGCATGCTGCCAAGTAAGGGACCGCAGATTATATATTTGATGAAAAGAAAGCAAAGAAAAGCGAAGGTTGCTTTCAGTCTGGCAGCAGTGTTTCTGGAGTAGAGATCAGCAAGGGCGTGAAGCTTGTGACTGGCTGAATGAATCAGTCTGGAGGTCAGGACAAGAAGACGGCGCAGAATGCTGTTTTTCCAGAGCTGCTTTGCCTTGATCCGCCGTACCAGGCTAAGGTAGCCAATCTGGAACCAGAATAAAGTGTAAAGCCCCAGAATCATAAGCTTCAGCAACAGACTCACATCAAGGAGCGATGTGGCACGCAGTCTGCCAATCTGATAGTCTGCAAAGGATAGGCATTGTAAAAAGCGTACCAGGACAGGAAACCATGCAAGCAGAATCAGTCCTGCAGAAAGCTCGGTTGGCCAGCGGTCAAAAAAGCAAAGGTGCAGCTTTTGGTCACTGTTTTTTCTTCCGGCAATTGCTGTTAGCCATACAAACGCAGCCAGGAAAAGAAAGCTGCACAGCAGGAAGAAAAGAAATACCGGCTTCTGATAGCTGGAATAGTTTTCAAAAAATGTTTTGTCGGCAAAAAAGGTATCGGAAACAGGAAATGTCTGATCCACATAGGCTGCAAAGATGAAATTGCTGTTCACTGCTGGCAGCAGGGAGTTTGCCACCTCCTTCCAGGAGTCGCAGGTAACATTGTTTCCGGGGAAAGTATTGTATTTCCTGAGCCCTGCCAGGTTGCTGGTAAATCCATCTGGTTGATATTGGATAAGAACATAGGAAATATCATTTATAGATTTTAAAAGATCTGTCAGTTTTGTGCAATAATCGATGGTGCCCCCCATATTGTCAGCTGTAGGATTTTCTATGGCTGAATCAGCGTGTGTTACACTGCGTTCCAAGGTATAGCCCAGCTGGGCTTCCAGCTCGCTGTCATTGGAAATAACCTGTCCGTCATCCTCGTTAATGTAAATGTAACTCATGTTGGAGTGACCCTGGGAATAATTTTTCAGAATCTGCTCCTGCTGAATATAAAAGTCAGTTCTGGAAAGAAGGCTGTAAAGAGATTCGAAAGCCTCATCTATGCGGTCGTTCCATTTGGCATTGGAATTTAGAACATCCAGAATGCTGTCTGCGCCTTGGGGCGGATAAGCCTCTGTTGGTTCATAATATCCATCATAGAGGGAGATGGAATCATAGAGCACTTTGCCGTCCCCGGATGTGATCTGAATACCAGAAAGATCATCCATTACACCATATTGCATGTCGTATTTGATGTCTTCGATAAGCTGTTTGAGATTTTCATCGTAGGATGCTATTTCAGTTGCAGAGTCACTGAATCCGTAATACTCCATATCCACAGAAAAATCCAGTTCTCCGCTGTCAATTTTTTTCAAAAAATCATCAACATAGTAATAGTGCCGGGAAAGTGATTCGTCGGCAGAGAAAGAAGCCTGGTGGCAGATCACAATGGGATTTCCACTGGAGGTATCAAAATCCTGCGCCCATTTTTCCAGGTCTGAAACTGAATAGGCCAGACCGGAGGTGTTTTGAAAAGAGATTTCTTCATCGTTGGCAAATTCATTAAGATCAACTACTTGGGATGCAGATGTCTGATTTAAAGAAGCGTGAGACTCAGATGAGGCATTTTTGTCAGATGACTGGGAAGCTTCATTTTGGGCAAGGCCTTTCCAGGATACGTTAGTATAGGGAAATGTACCAGAAATTCCGTACATCACGTCATAGGCTGCGTCGTAGAGGGTATTGGCAAATGCCGTGGAATCCAGATAATCTTTCCCGGAATCAGAAAGCCTCAGACCATGTGCCAAAGAGGTAATTAAAAATAAACCTGAGAAGATTACAGCTCCCAGAAAAATATATTGCAATAGGAGCAAAAGCCCTTTGATACCAGGGCTGCGGTGCCATTTTTTCTTTTCCATATGATTAACCCCTTTCTTGATAATGTGCTGCTTATCGTATTGGTAACGCCATTTGGCATATTCAATAGCGAATTTTTCAAATACTTTTAATCAAAGCTTTTCAATTTTATATCCAAGTCCCCAGACAACTTTTAAATACCTGGGCTCCTTGGGATTTATCTCAATCTTTTCCCGGATATGCCGGATATGTACGGCAATTGTGTTATCTGCCGCAATTGCTTCTTCATTCCAGATATTTTCATAAATTTGATTGATGGAAAATACCCGGCCCAGATTCTTTATGAGAAGAAGCAGAATATTATATTCAATTGGCGTAAGCCTCAGGGTTTCGCCATCCACCTGAACTTCTTTCTGATCGTCATTCACCGTCAGCCCGCCGGTTGTATAAATATGCTGACTTTCACAGGAAACCGCTGCACCCAGCTGGGTATATCTTCGAAGCTGGGAACGAACCCTGGCAATCAGCTCTAAAGGACTAAAGGGCTTGGTTACGTAATCGTCAGCTCCAACATTTAATCCAAGAATTTTATCTGCATCCTCGGACTTTGCTGAAAGAATGATAATAGGAAGAGAATGCTCCTCCCTGATTTTCAAAGTTGCCCTGATGCCATCCAGCTTCGGCATCATTACGTCGATGATCAACAGATCTACCTCATTTTTCTGTAAAACCAAAAGTGCCTGTTGTCCATCGTAAGCCTTTAGAATCTGGTGACCTTCCTGTTCCAGATAAATGCTGATGGCTTCTACAATATCTTTATCATCATCACATACAAGAATTGTTGCCATTTTCTTTTTCACCTCCCCTGTAATATATAAGGTATCAGACAAAATTTAAGATGAAAGGGGTAAAATCTTAAGATATTCTTATGAAAATATTGTATGTAAGCTTATGGATATACTGCACCGTGTAAAAACGTACTTGTCCGATAAATATAAGTGTAAAAGAAAGCTCCGCTAAATGCAACAATATTGTCGGCTTTTGTCAGCGCAGCTTTTTGCTCGTTTGGCATATTTTTCACTCCAGAAAACAACCTGTTTCTCATCTACCTGCTTTTTCAGCTTTTAGCTGCTCCACTCTTTTTTGAAAGTGAGCAATAGGGTCATCATACTGTTTTTCCAATTTATCCAGTCAGTCAATAGATTCTATTGTTTTCTGGCGGGAGCATTTCTTAGCTTTATCGTAATATGTGTCAACAATGGAAAGGCGAATCCGACCATTCAGGTTAGGTGTTTTTTGTAATAGGAAATTACGTTGGAGTTTCCTATTAAGCAGGATTCCTTTTTTGTGTGTCATTTTGCCTAAAAAAAAAGAAAAACTTTCGCGAGTTGACCTGTTGCGTATTGAAAAGGAATAGCTTATAATATTTTTAATAGTTTTAATCGTTGGATTTACATTCAGAAATGGAAAAGGACGCGTATGAGACAGGAGAAGAGAACTGAGACAATTACATACATAGTAGATGAGTCATATCGAATTCAGTATATGAGTAAAGCACTGATGAAACAGTTTTCGGAATTTGAGCCCGGAGAGATCTGTTATGAGAAGTTTCGGGGAAGAGAGAAGCCCTGTCGTAATTGCCCGTTGGCACATCCGAACCGGAAGACAGATTTATTCTATAATGAAGATCAAGGGAAATGGCTGAAAATCAATGCTGGAGAGGTCGAGTGGCCGGGAGCAAGGAACTGTCATGTGATTTTGGCAAAGGATATTTACGAGGAAGATATGGATAATCTTTGCCGTTTTGTAAATATGAAGAAGGAGATCCTGGAACGGAGAAACCCGGGCAAGACGGAGAAGAATAAGCTTACAGGTTTATTTGCCAGAATTCCTTTTTTTACACAGACAGAAACCTTTCTCAGAATAAATGAAGCTGCGGCAGGGAAATACTGTCTGATAGCCATTGATATTGAACATTTTAAGCTTTTTAACGAATGGTATGGTCAGGTGGCAGGAGACAAGCTCCTAAGAGAAATCGGGGCGCATCTTAATAAAATGCGTCAGGAATTTGGCGGGATTGCCGGATATATGGGTGGGGATGACTTTGTAATTGTTCTTCCAAATGATGAAAAAGTTCTCGAAAATCTGAAATGCCGTATTACCGGATTTGTGCGTGCATACGGTGGACATACCGGATTCCTTCCTGCTTTTGGTTTTTATGTAATTGATGATATCAGTCTCAGTGCTTCACAGATGTATGACCGGGCAATTCTTGCGCAGGAGACAGTAAAGGGAAATTATGCTGTACGCTGTGCTTATTACAGCTCAGATATGAAGACACGACTGGAGAATAATCATGTGCTCCTTGCTGAGGTGCAGGCTGGTCTGGAAAGAGATGAGTTTATCTACTATCTTCAGCCGAAATGTAATCTGAATACAGGTAAGATCGTTGGGCTGGAATCACTGGTGCGCTGGAAGCACCCTGAGAAGGGAATTGTAGCACCTGGATATTTTATTCCGGTTATGGAGAGTAACGGACTGATCACAGAACTGGACATGAAGGTGTGGGAGCAGGTTTGCCAGACGCTGCAGGACTGGATAAAAAGCGGACACAAGGTAATTCCTATTTCTGTCAATGTATCCAGTGTGGATATTTATGCAATTGATGTAGTAGAGCATTTTAAAAATCTGGTTCGCAAATATGGGCTTCCGCCGGAATATGTAGAGCTGGAGATTACAGAAAGTGCTTATGTAGAAGAATATAAGGTGATTACCGGTGTGGCAGAGGCACTGCGAAATGCAGGCTTTACCGTTCTGATGGATGATTTTGGAAGCGGATATTCTTCTTTGAATATGCTGAAGGATGTAAATGTAGACGTTCTGAAGATTGACATGAAGTTCCTGAAAATGGATGAGAATACCATGGACAAGGGAATGGGAATTCTTGAGGCTGTTACCAGAATGGCAAATATTATGGGACTTCGCATGATCGCAGAGGGCGTTGAGACGGAAGACCAGATCAATTATCTGCTGAATATGGGCTGTATTTATGGTCAGGGTTATTTCTTCTACAAGCCTCTTCCGGTTGAAGAAATAAAAGCACTTCTCAATGACGAGAATAATGTGGATTACCGGGGGATTCAGGCACGAAAAATTGAGCATGTGCGTTTCAAGGATCTGTTTCAGTCTGAGCTGGCAAGTGACAGCATACTGAATAATATTCTTGGGCCAATTGCCATTTATGATGTATATTGTGACAATGTGGAGCTGCTGCAGGTAAATGATAAGTACTGTCTGCTGGTTGGACAGGATCCTGTGGATCTGGCAGAGAATGTTCAGGTCATGGAGGCAATACACCCGGATGACAGGAAAAAAATGCAGAATATTTTCCAGCGGTCTTTCCAGAGACTGGCTGAAGGTGCAGAGGGAACTGTGCGTCGCAGAAGAGAAGACGGTCAGTATATCTGGATAAATATCAAAGCATTTTTCCTGAGAGAACAGGATGGACATAAAATGTTTTATGGAGCTGTCCGGGACGTATCCGAAGAAATGAATCAGTTCCAGAAATTGATGTTTTATCAGAACAGGGGAAATTAATGTAAATGCAAGGGCGCGTTGTCCTTGCATTTTAAATTGGTTTGTGGCATAATCTGTGATAATAACTTAACAAGCCAGAAACATAGCCGATTAGGCTTTTTTACGGCTTCATTTCAAGATGACAGGTGAGAAAATGTCTGGTTTTACGAAAGAAATTATTATCAGGACTTTGTTTGAACTGCTTAATGAGAAACCTCTTGCGAAAATTACAGTGAAGGATATTGTGGAGCGCTGCGGTGTGAACCGGAATACTTTCTATTATCATTTCCGCGATATTTCTGATGTTGTGGAATCAGCTCTTCTTCGGGAAGTGGACAATGCCTTTGAACATCCGGTGGAAGTGGATTCTATGCTGGAATGCCTTGAGGTACTGGTGAATCTGATCGGAGAGAACAAGAAGGTCATGCTCCATATTTACTGTTCCGTGCAGAGAGAAACGTTTACCAGTGTACTGGATAAAATGTGCCAGTATGTTATAAAGCAGTATATCGTACATAATTTTGAAGAAGAAATTATGGAAAAAGAAGATATGAAGGTGCTCATGCATTTTTATAAATGCGTAATGATCGGAGTGATTCTGGACTGGATGGATCACAGGATGTCTTACGATCTGACAGAATATGCAGAGAAACTGCGTGAACTCTATGAAAATACTTTTGAGAAAACATTGGAAAAGGTGGCAGGAACCAAACCTGCTTATCTGAAAATCGTATAGGGAATTTGTAAATCTGCTTTTTTCCCCGGAGAATGGAAATGCGGTAAGCTTTTAGGCAAATATGGGATTGTGTCTGAATTTCAGACACAGTCCTTTTTTTGTCCGTTCCTTTTTGAAATTTATCTTACTATAATAAATCCATGAAAAGCAGAAAGGAGAATCAGAATGAATTCGTCAGGAACTTTGAAAATAGCACGAAATGGATATATAGTGATGGCAGTTGTTTTCTGTGCTTTGGGAATTTTTTTGATGGCTGTTCCGGAAAAAGCCGTGAAAATAATTTGTGTTCTTGCAGGAATTCTGTTCATTGCAGATGGAATCATAAAAATTATCGGCTATTTTTCCAGAGATTTTTACTGTCTGGCTTTTCAATTTGACCTTGGCTTTGGAATTCTCATGATTGCAGTTGGAATTCTGATTCTGGTGAGAAGGGAAGCCATACTAAGACTGATTTTCGTGATTTTCGGTCTTGTGATTCTGACCGATGCATTGCTTCGGATCCAGATGTCAGTGGAAGCGAAAAAATTCGGTTTGAAGCTCTGGTGGGCAGTTTTGCTTATTGCAGTAACAACCGGAATATTTGGAATGCTTCTTCTCGTTGATCCGGCAGGAGGTGCAAAGCTGACTGTGATTTTTACTGGCGTGGCATTTTTGCTGGAGGGAATACTGAAGCTTTGTGTGGTAGTATACACTGTGAAAATCCGTGAGAATGAAAATGTAGTCTGGGAAGATGAATTCAGAGAAATTTAAAGGAGGAGCATTATGAAACTGATTGATAAAGCAAAACAGGCAGCCGTAGAGGGTGCAGTAACAAAAGCATTAGAATATCTGGAAAAGGATCCAGAGACAAACATTCCGAAGCTGATGGAGCTGGTAGATAAATTCACTCCGCAGGACTGGTATAAAGGTCAGAGGGATGCCATTCGTAATGCAATCCAGGACACAGACAGCAACTGGTATAAGCTGATCATGAATCTGTATCAGCTGGATCCAGGTGTCCGAAAAGTATTTTTCCAGAACTTTATTGTAAACGCCAGCTTAAAGGGAAGTGCACGACAGGAAGAAGTTGCAGCACAGAACAACTGTAATGTTCCGTGGGCAATTCTTCTGGATCCTACAAGTGCCTGTAATCTGCATTGTACAGGATGCTGGGCAGCAGAGTATGGTCACAAGCTGAACCTGGATCTGGAGACCATTGACTCCATTATCAGACAGGGTAAAGAGCTTGGTGTTTACATGTATATTTATACCGGTGGTGAGCCTACTGTACGTAAGAAAGATCTTATTAAACTTTGTGAGATGCATCCGGATTGTGAGTTCCTTTCCTTCTCAAACGGAACACTTTTCGATGAGGAATTCTGTGATGAAATCTTAAAAGTAAAGAACTTTGTTCCGGCATTCAGTCTGGAAGGTTCCGAGGAAGCCAACGACGGACGTCGTGGAGAGGGAATCTATCAGAAGGTTATGCATGCAATGAAGCTGTTGAAGGACAGAGGGCTTCCATTTGGAGTTTCCACCTGCTATACAGGTATGAACGTAGACAGTGTAAGCAGCGAGGAATATTTCGACAAGCTGATTGACTGTGGTGCATTATTTGCATGGTTCTTCCATTATATGCCAGTTGGAAATGACGCTTCACCGGAGCTTCTTCTTACACCGGATCAGCGAGAAGAAATGTATCGTGCAATCCGTAAATTCAGAAGCACAAAAGCAATCTTTACACTGGATTTCCAGAATGATGCTGAATTTGTACATGGATGTATTGCAGGTGGAAGACATTATCTGCATATTAATGCAAATGGTGATGTGGAGCCTTGTGTATTCATCCATTATTCAAACTGCAACATCAAGGATACTTCTCTTCTGGACGCACTGAAGAGCCCGATTTTCCAGGCTTATCATGATAACCAGCCTTTCAACGAGAACATGCTTCGTCCATGTCCAATGCTGGAAAATCCGGAAATTTTGCGTAAATTAGTTGCAGAGACTGGCGCAAAATCCACAGATCTTCAGTCTCCGGAGAGCGCAGAGCACCTTTGCGGCAAATGTGATAAATATGCAGCCTGCTGGAAAGATAGAGCAGATCAGCTGTGGGATGAGAGACAGAAGGAGAAGGCTGCGAAGGCGGGATGCTGATAACTGAAAAATAGAAGTGAAACAGACTGGTGGGAACGCCAGTCTGTTTTTTTGAAAGTGCGTTAAAGCGGACGCATTCGGACAATGGGTATTACTCACTCACCGGCGCAACGCTACGATGAACTAATCGCAAACTGCGACTAAGGAGTTCCGGAGAGCTGTCACTCCTAAATCTTCGTAAGCGCTGGATTTCATCTACGCTAAGGGCGCGCCTGAAATGGTTCGCTGGAGTAATACCCATTGCTTAAATGCTGTGTACTGGCAGAAACTGTTTAGATTCCAGTAATGCACTATATCAATTGGATACTTAGTAGTTATATGCACCTTCGTAAGCATTACAGTGTTCTTTACGTTTTGAATGATTTTCACATGTGCTGCACCGGTCGCAGAATTCCTGCTCGTAGCAGGTGGAACAGACGCAGCCTTTGCAAGCATCTCGGTCGTAGGCTGGGGTGCAGGTGTAGGGGAATTTATTATCGGTTGTCTTTTCTGACATTTGGATCACGCTCCTTTTTAATGTGATTATAGTTCAAAAAAATGTGCGGTTCAATTGAAAAAATCTGAAAAAAGAGGGGCGGATTTTTGGGCACTTTTTAATACTATAATATAGATTAAGAGGCAGCTGATCAGTCAGCTGCCCCATAATTTGTGGAGATTTAATGTGAAATTGTGTTTGAAGCTTATGCTCCAACCGTAAATTCATAGCTTCCGGATTCTAATGTATAAACAGCACAGGTGATTCCGTTATGCTCTGTCATTTCTACGAATTCAGCACCTTCTGGAACTGTTGTTACATTTGCCTGATCTTCAGAGATTGGAAGATACAGTGTTGCAGAAGTATTTGCGGGAACAGTTGCGGAATAAGAGAGAAGCTCTCCGTTATCTGCAGTCCAGGAACTCTTGATTTCGCCGTAGTTGGAGTTATAGCTTCCTGTTAAGGAAGTATACATAGAGCCAATCTGTGGCTGCAGTACAAAATTCTGATAGCCACCTTCACTATCTGCGTAATCTGTTGTAATACCAAGCTGATATTCATACATCCAGGAACCAACAGAACCAAGTGCAAAATGGTTAAAAGAGTTCATTGCGCTGTTTCCACCATCCTCGAAAGCAAGCTCATAAGAATTCCATCTTTCCCAAGCTGTAGTAGCACCGAGGGTTACTGGATATAACCAGGACGCGTAGTCTGTACAAGTGATCATGTTATAAGCAGTCTCACTATTTCCGTTTCTGGAAAGTGCAGGAAGAATGTTTGGTGTTCCAGAGAAACCTGTTGTAATTGAATATGCAGGACAATCAATAGGATCACCACCATCCTGACCGAGGCTGGAAGCAGTTACAAGACCGTTTCCTCCATTGCTCTGATTTGGATCAGCTGCCAGTTCTGCAAGACGTTTTGCTGCAAACTCTTTGTTTTCGTCATTAAAGCAGTTGAAGTTTAATGGTGTAGCATAAGAGGTTTGAGAATCAATAATTTCTCCATCTGCATTCTGAGTCATACCTGTTTCAGAATCTACATAAACTTCATTCCATTCCTGTTTTGCAAGATCATGGCGGTCACGAAGAGTTTGTGCATATTCTGTTTCGCCGATTTCGTCAGCCATAATTGCAGTTACTTCCATCATATAAATATAAATTGCATTGTTTACAATATCAGATGTAGTATTACCATCAATGGAAAGCCAATCAGCTAAACCAGTAGTTTTTCCAGATAGACCGGTGTAAGTTTTTCCATTTGCTTCAAAGTCAAAGCTGTCCATACCATCCAGCCATGCTTTCATAGTGTCAAAGTTTTCGCGGATGATCTGAGTATCACCATACTGAGTATAAAGCTGCCACGGTACCATGCATACCGCTGCGGCCCAGGTAGTGCCATCTGCAAATTCTACATCAGTAGAAGTAGTATAAGTCGGAACAGTACTTCCAATTCCTCCGTTATCGGCCTGGTCGTCTCTCAATGCAACCATCCACTGACGGAAGAAGTTCTCAACATCTGCATTATAGGTTGCAGTTCTGGAGAAGGCCTGTGCATCACCAGTCCATCCCATACGTTCATTTCTCTGTGGGCAGTCTGTCGGAATTGACATAAAGTTACCAACCTGGCTGCGCTGAATGTTAGAGAAAAGCTGATTTACATAATTGGTAATAGTATCATCTGTTGTTGTCGCTTCGTATGTACCGATTAACTCCTGTACAGAAGAAAGAACAAGTCCCTGTACATTTTCTGTTGGGAGAGCTTCTGTGCTGGATGGAATGGTAATCTGGATATAGCGGTATCCACGATAAGTCAGGCTTGGCTGTATTGTAACATCTTTGTTTTCATCTTCAGCGCTTGCTGTATAGAAATCTGTTGCCAATGCAGCTCGATAAGTATCATGGAGAACACGGCCGGCTACATTTGCATGGTAAGTTCCATTTTCTCCATAAAGTCCTGTATAATAATCGTTTGTATTCTGGGAATCCTCATTACCAGGATAGATGTCTTCACCATATCGAAGAATAACGGTATCCCCTTCTTTTAACCAGCCCTTTGGAATAGTAATTGAAGGTACACCAACCATTGCAACACCCATATCATATGTATAAGTAGTTCCATCTTCACTGTGAGTTTCAAGAACTCTGTTCGCAGTAAAGTTTTCAAGAACATGGATAGGTACATCGTAGCGGGAAACAATATCGAAATCAATCCAGTCACGGGAACTGATTACATCTGGAGTTTCCCAGTCTGTAGTGTCATAATCAGATGTAGACCATCCCTCAATGGAGTCTTCTTTTTCTGCATTGTAACGCTCACCCTGGAAGAAACTACTATATTCAATTGGTCCATTATTGTATACCTGCCAGGTATCATCGTCAGAAACAATAACATCTTCAGTTCCGTCTTCGTAAGTAATTACAAGTTTTGAAAGAAGAGCAGGGTCATCACCAAAGAAGTTATAATTTCCGGGGCTGAAAGTCATGTAACCAGTATACCAGCCTCCACTGAGAATAGCACCGATTGCATTAGTGCCTTCTGACAGCATGTCAGTGACGTCATAAGCGTGATAGCAAAGGGTATCTCTGTACTGGCTGTCAGCAGGATTAAACCAGTCATCTCCCATTCGCTGGCCATTGATGTACATTTCATAAATCCCCATTGCAGTGACATACATTTTTGCACTTGCAACTTTTTTTGTAACATCAAATGTAGTTCGAAGCATTGGCATGGAACCGCAGCTTGGATCTGCATACACAAAAGTATTTCCACTTACTTCGATATTGTCTCCATCAACCTGAATGCCTTCATTTCCATCAAAAATGCTGTAAGTTGCACCTGTAGTACTATTGAATAAAACATCCTGATCACTTTGGCCAATATCAATAATCTGATAATTACTGAAAGTTGCCTTACAACCATCTTCAGTGGAAAAACCAATAGAGTTAAGGTTTGGGAATGTGTTATAGTTATTGCCGGTTGATAATGGGCTGACTGTTAAAGACGGACGGCTGGTTCCAAAACGTCCTTCCTGTTCGGGGCCTACGAATAATTCCTGATCATCAACTTTGATTGTAATGTTTCCTGTTTCACAGTAAATGTCAATATTATGTACATCGTTAATGTTTTCAGGAGTAAATAATTCATCGATGTTTGTATCTTCTGTATCAGCAGCTGAAATAGTTAAATACGGAGTATCAGCACTGTCTCCCTGTGCATAACCCACTCTGTATATGTTAAGTTTTGCGCCATTTCCAGCAGAAACACCACTAAAATCAAATTCCAGACGAATGTAGTTTTCGCCCTCAACATTTTCAACATTCTGGAATTGATCATTAAGTCGATAGTCGTTAGCGCCAACAATAAGAGAAGCTTTGTTTCCTTCTGTAATCTGCATATCTGTATTGATATGCCATACACAAGCACTGGTTGCATCTAATGCTGTTGCAGTGGTTCCAATAAATTCGGCACCATCCCATCCTTCAAGATCGGGATTCATAATTCCGGTTTCAAAGCGGGAAGTCTGGGTGTATTCCTTTCCATCTTTGTCCCATACAGTAAGGGTCCACTGATATGCAGTCTCTGGTTCTAAAGAATCACCATTGTAACTGATATCAACTGAGGCACTATCTTCCTGCTTCTGACTGTCCCATACAACATCTCCAGTTGCCTCTTTGGTGACGACAATTTGATAGGCGGTCTGCTTCTGACCGTGTAACTGAGAATCCATCTGCCAGCTGAAGACTGGTTTTTCGTCTTCTACAGCAAGTGGTTCTGTATAATTTCCTACACGTAAATTGGAAATTTCAGTTGGGATACTTTCTGCCTCTGCCATAACGGCAACTCCTGATGAGGTTGCCATTAAAGCGGTAGATACGGCAATGACTGTTACACGTCCTAGTTGTTTTCTTTTTTTCATAGATACCCTCCATTCATAATTTTCTTGATGGGTTAATTATAAGAAAAGAGGAGTATCTTTTGGTTTTTTGTTTGGTATACAATTGTTGGATAATATTTGTTACCGAAAGTTTACCTTGCTTCATCGTAGGCTTTTTGCATTAAAGCCGTGATATGACTGACTGATATAGAGTCTCCTGCTATTTTCTGAGATATACCGTCTTCCAAAACCCATTCAACGTCACCAAGCCATCCCTGGTTACAGTTGATCGTATAACGTTGTTCAGCAAGAAGTGGTTGAAAAACATCCCAAATTCCTGTGAAAGCTTTTGAAGTAAAGGAAAAAGAAGAATGCAGTTTTTCCCAGATTTTTTTACATAAGTCTACATGTTTACTGCCGGAATAAATCGCAGTTCCGCCACCACTGGAAATAACGCCATAAATAGGAGAGCCTGTTTCATTTGCCGGTAAAGGAAATGCTCCAAGAGCATCTTCAGTCATTTTCTCTGTGAGGTAGGAAGAACTGAAGTTTCCGTTGAAAATCATGGCTGCATCGCCGTTTATGAAATGTTCAATGGCTTCAGCATTGCTCATACTTAGAGAATTTGACTGAACATAGTTGTTTTTATACAGAAGAAGATACTGATCAATTGTCTTATCCCAGGTATCTTTGGCTGTAAAAGCAGTTATACCGTCTTTTAGCTGCTGATTAAACAGAGGATTGTTTGCATATACCTGGTTTGCTGCAATTTGGTAGAGTCCAAATTGTAAGGAATAGGAATCCTTATTTCCTGAAATGATTGGAGTAATACTTGCCTGTTTTATTTTTTCGCAGACCTGTAAAAATTCAGGCCAGTTTTGGGGAATTGAAAGGTTGAGCTCCTGAAAAATCTGTTTATTATAATAAGTACATAAGGTCATGGTGACATGAGTTAAGGAATATACATGTCCATTGCAGCTGACAGGTTCTTTATTTTCAGCAGGAGCTTTTTGAACAAGTTCCAGATCATCGAGCGGTTCAAGATATCCTGCCGGGGCAAGCTTTTGTACTGCATTAGGTCCGGCAAGATTTGGCTGAATATCAAAAAAATCTGGACCTTCCCCCATACTGAGTTTTGTGTTTAAAAGAGTATAATATTGTTCTTCTGGATAGGCTTCTACTGTAATTTCAATATCAGGAAAGTAGGGAAGTAATTGCTGTTCAAGTTTTTCTTTTTGCGTTTTTGCATAATCGCCAGTGCCGCTGACCATAAAGGTGACTTCTGTTTTTTCAGAAGTATTGTCTTGGGCTGACAGGATTTGTGGATAGGAAAATATACATAAGCTGCAGAGCGTGACTGTTGTAAAAAAATAAATTGTTTTTTTCATGAAAAGTCCTTTCTCTACCAAATTTTTAGCAGTTGTGATATGATTACAGTATAAATTTTATTTTGGAAAATGTAAACTGCAAAGAAATAATGAAACGAGGAAGAATATGAAGTTAAAGTATAGATTTTTCCTGATTTTTTCTGCACTATCATTAGTGCCGCTGCTGTTGTTTTTTTATATTGCCTATACTCATTATATTAGTTTGTCCAATACGCAGATTGTGACCACTTCATTAAATATTATGGATCAGGCTGTGAAAGAAACAAATTCTGTTTTTAGCGATATACAGCATATTCTGGAAACGGTGCAGTACGCAGCCCCTAATGAAGAATCATTTTTGCAGGAACTTCGTAAATTTTCAGATACAGATTCTGAAAATAGTGCTAAAGATATTTACGAAGCAAATAAGAGTTTGAAATCAACATTTCAAAATATGGTATTTTTATCAGAATATATTAATGGTATTTTTGTATTTACGCCTTCTGGTGAGATTATTGGCCAGGGGTATGGAAATGGTGTAGAAGTGCGGAGCGACTATAATCCTAAGGAATCGGAATGGTATGAAAATACATTAAGTCTAGAAGGCAAAATATATGCAGATGGGATTAAAAAAAGAGAATATCTTTTGAATGATACGCTATCTGTTTCTTTTTCCATGTGCATATATGATGTCTATTCCAGAAAATTCCTGGGAGTACTTTATGTTAACTGTGCGCCAGAGATTTTTTCGTTAGATAAAATAAATGTATTGCCAAAGTCTGCTGAATTTACGCTGAAACGGGCAGATGATGTGTTATATAGTACATCAGATGGTGATGGCGCAAAAGAAAATCAGGTTATTGAATATGAAAGAGATATTTCCTGTAATGGTGTAGTTTTGACGGCTGTTTTTGACAAAACCGAACTTGCCGCTGAGTATCGAATGATTTGGAAGCTTATGGTAGGTGCATTGCTGATTTTTTTGATTATATTTGTAGTTCTATCATATTTCCTGGCACAATATCTGACAAAGCCTATTACTGCTTTAAGCCGGATTATGGCGCAGCAAAGAGAGAAACTTATAATTTTGGAGTCACCATATTTTAATAGAACGGATGAGATAGGAACCTTATACAATCAATATTATAATATGTTGGAGGAAAATAAACGTTATATAAAATCTGAATATGAAAATAAACTGATTCTTATGGATACGCAGATGAAAGCGTTAGAATCTCAGATTAATGCACACTTTTTATATAATACTTTGGAGGCCATAAACAGTCTTGCAGAAATTGAAGGCGAAAAAGAGATTTCAACTATGGCATTGGCGTTGGGGGATATGTTTCGATATAGCATAAAGACGAAGGGTGCGGTAGTAATATTGGAAAAAGAGCTTTGCCATGTAGAGAACTTTGTTGCCATTCAGCAGATTAGATTTGACAATGCTTTTATTTTTAATATGGATGTACCTCAGGAACTTTTGTCCAGTCATATATTGAAACTGACTTTGCAGCCATTAGTTGAAAATGCTTTGTATCATGGATTGCTTAATTGTAGTATGGGAAGTACAATTACATTGTCTGCAAGAAAAGCAGGGGGGAAGCTTTATTTTTCAGTAACAGATGATGGAGTGGGAATTTCAGGGGAAGCTATGGAGCAACTGCGAAAATCATTAATGAAAAAAAGCAGTTTTGCAGAGCCGAACGGGGATGGAAATGGAAGTATCGGTTTGAAAAATATAAATTCCCGAATTCAATTATATTATGGAGAGCAGTATGGAGTAAACATTGTGAGCGAAACTGGAAAGGGAACGACAGTAACGATTTGTGTTCCTGAAATCGAGTAATCTGAGTGATAGAAAAAGAGGAATGGGAGATGTACACATATATTATAATTGATGATGAGCCGTTGATCCGTAGGGGAACTATAAAGAAACTGGAAAATTATCCTAATATAGAATGTATTGCGCAAGTGTCTAATGGAAAAGATGCTCTGGAAATTATGGAAAAGCAAAAGCCGGATTTTGTGATTACAGATATGAAAATGCCTATTATGGATGGAATGCAGCTTTTGCCTATATTATCTATACAATATACAGATACATTTATAATTGTGATTAGCGGATATAAAGATTTTGAGTATGCAAAAGAAGCATTGCGTTCCAATACATTAGATTATATTGTGAAGCCGTTCAGCAAAGAAAGTATATGGGAGGCGGTAACCCGGGTTGTAAATCGACTTGAGGACAGGGAAAATTTGAACCAGCAGATTACGTTGAATGAGGCAGAAAAAGAAAAGTTGAAGTATGAGTATGACCGCCAGATCCTGAAGAATATTCTATTTGGAATGGGGCAGGAAATTTCAAGCCTGAGTTCACAGAAAATGGCTCGAATGTCCGCTGAAAATTATGTACTTGTAACAGTAGTGGCAGAAGAGATAAACGAAAGTGAATTACTAGAGTTTATGTTTATGCGAAATATGGAAATGAATACGGTGATTTTGCAAAAAGATAATGTAGAAAATATGTGTTTTATACTGGTATTCTTTTCTGAAAAAGCATCTTATGATATTAAAATTAAATTATTGGAAATGAAAGATAGTGTAGAAAGGTTTTTTGAAAGCTGTAGGATACATCCTTTTTATGGAATCAGCGGAAAACATAGTTCACTAAAGGAATTACATGAAGCATTTCTTGAGAGTACAGATGCATTAAATCAAATGACGATGATTCCTGAAAAAAATTACATGATCTATGAAGAGGGAATACATTCAGACTGTATAATAGTATGGCCTAAGGCGGAACAATTTATGTTTTTGATAGAGGCTGGAAAAATAGGTGAAGCTGAAGTGATTTTTCCAGAGTTGTTTCATTATTTTGCAAGAAATGAAAAATGTTGTTTAAAAAATGCTAAAGATTATTGCCTGGAAATGGCTGAAATCTTAAAAAAATCACTTCCGGATGAAATGCAATTGCATAAAAGTAAAGCTGCAAGTCTAAATCTCATTAATAATATGAATTTCATATTCAGTTTTAAAGAATTAGAAGAGTATTTCGGGAATCTTTTTAAAAACATGGCAATGGCATTTGAAAGTGCTGGTGTTTATTCCGAAAAAGATGTTTTAGATAATGTAAAGAAATATATTGATCTGCATTATGAAAAGAACATCACACAGGAATTTGTAGCTTCATTATTTAGATTGAACAGGAGTTATCTCAGTTCAGCGTTCAAGTCTCAGAATGGAATAAGCTTTGTAGATTATGTAAATCAAGTGAGAATAAGTCATGCTAAAGCTCTGTTAAGAAATACAGATAAAAAGATGTATCAGATTGCGCAGAGTGTAGGCTATGAAAATGTTAAATATTTCTTTCGGGTGTTCAAAAAAATGGAAGGGATTACTCCGGAACACTATAGAAATAATTAGTATGTTTAGGTATTAACAAAATTGACGAGGATATAGTTTTCTGCTATCATAAAATAATGTTTGATACAGAATAGAGAACGAGGTAAATATAAATGTGGATAGCAAATGGTTGGAAAGAATATGAAGTAATTGATACTTCCTGCGGCGAGAAGCTGGAGAGATGGGGGAAATATCTCCTTGTCCGTCCGGATCCGCAGGTAATTTGGGATACACCGAAAACTGAGCCGGGATGGCGCAAGATGAATGCACATTATCACCGCAGTTCCAAAGGCGGCGGAGAATGGGAATTCTTTGATCTGCCACAGCAGTGGGATCTTCATTATAAGGATCTTACTTTCCATCTGAAACCATTCAGTTTTAAGCACACCGGTCTTTTCCCAGAGCAAGCTGTAAACTGGGACTGGTTTGGGGATAAGATCCGCAAGGCTGGCAGACCAGTTAAGGTGCTGAACCTGTTCGCTTATACAGGCGGTGCCACACTTGCGGCAGCAGCCGCAGGTGCATCAGTTACACATGTGGATGCGTCTAAGGGAATGGTTACCTGGGCGAAAGAGAATGCGGCAGCAAGTGGTCTTGCTGATGCACCAATCCGCTGGCTGGTAGATGACTGTGTGAAGTTTGTAGAGCGTGAAATCCGCCGGGGTAATCACTATGACGCAATTATCATGGATCCTCCTTCCTATGGAAGAGGCCCGAAAGGCGAGATCTGGAAAATTGAGGATGCCATTCATCCACTTGTGAAACTTTGCACAAAGATTCTCAGTGATGATCCCCTGTTTTTCTTGATTAATTCCTACACAACCGGACTTGCTCCGGCTGTACTTACTTATATGCTGGCAACAGAGATGAAGAAGTATAAGGGACATGTAGATTCTCAGGAAATTGGTCTTCCGGTGAAGTCAAATGGGCTGGTATTGCCATGCGGTGCTTCTGGAAGATGGGAAGCGGTTTAAGGGGGATTTTATATAAAATAGAGCCAAACACTTGACAACCGACAATTTAGCATACTAAAATGGAAAAGATATACGAGGAGGATACACCAAACAGGCAATTGCCAAAGGAGGAATTTATGAAAAAATATACCGAAATGAATCATGAAGAGCTTCTGGCACTGAAAAAAGAGCTGGACAAAGAATTTGAAGAGATCAAGGCACAGGGACTTGCCCTTGATATGTCAAGAGGAAAGCCAAGCAATGCACAGCTGGCACTTTCTATGGATATGATGGACGTCCTGAAGGGCGATTCAGATCTGAAATGCGAGACCGGAGTAGATTGCCGTAACTACGGTGTGATTGATGGTATTCCGGAAGCCAAGCGTCTTCTTGGAGAAATGTCTGAGGTAGATCCGGAACACATTATCATATATGGAAACTCAAGCCTGAACGTTATGTTCGACAGTATCGCACGTTCCATGACTCAGGGTGTAATGGGAAATACTCCATGGTGCAAGCTTGACAAGGTGAAATTCCTCTGTCCGGTACCAGGTTATGACCGTCACTTCAAAATCACCGAATTTTTCGGAATCGAGATGATCAATGTTCCGATGACTCCACAGGGACCGGATATGGACATGGTAGAGAAGCTGGTAAGTGAAGATGCAGCGATCAAGGGAATCTGGTGTGTTCCGAAATACTCCAACCCACAGGGTTACACTTACTCCAAAGAAACCGTAGAGCGTTTTGCAAGACTGAAACCAGCAGCACCGGACTTCCGTATTTACTGGGATAATGCATACAGCATCCATCATCTCTATGATGATAATCAGGATTTCCTGGTTGAGATTCTTGGTGAGTGTGCAAAAGCTGGTAACCCTGATCTTGTTTATAAATTTACATCCACTTCAAAGGTAAGCTTCCCAGGCTCCGGAATCGCTGCCGTTGCAGCTTCCAAGGCAAACCTGGATGATTTCCGCAAATATATGCAGGTTCAGACCATCGGTCATGATAAACTGAACCAGCTCCGTCACGTAAGATTTTTCAAGGATCTTGACGGACTTCACGCCCACATGAGAAAACACGCAGATATCCTCCGCCCGAAATTCGAGTTGGTTCTGGATACGCTTGACAAAGAACTTTCCGGACTTGGAATCGGTGAGTGGACAAAGCCACACGGCGGATATTTCATCTCTTTTGATTCCCTGGATGGCTGCGCAAAGGCAATTGTAGCCAGAGCAAAAGAGGCTGGTGTTGTCCTTACTGGCGCAGGTGCTACTTATCCATACGGCAAGGATCCGAAAGACTCCAACATCCGTATCGCACCATCCTTCCCTACACTTGAGGATCTTGGCAAAGCAGCACAGGTATTCGTACTTTGTGTGAAGCTTGTCAGTGTAGAAAAACTTCTCGGCTAAAAGCGTGTTGCTGTGAAAGGCAACCTTTCCGTAAAAGGTGAGCCACAATTTTCAAACAGGCTCTGAAATCGGAAATTTGCGCATAGAATGTAACCATGCCAGATCAGGAAAAGTACCTGATCTGGCATATAAAAAGAGGCAGAGTAATCTACTGTTATCTGTGAACAGTAATCATCTGCTTTTTATTGTCTTTACCCGTCTGCATTTGGAAGGCATAAATAAATGCCGACTATGGAGTTTATTTCCTGCATAAGGTTAAACAGAAGATGTGGTCGTGTAAAGGCAATAAGAATTCATCATAAGCAGGGAGGAATTTATGGCAAAAAATAAGGAAAAAGCAGGCGCAGGAAAAACGATTGTTATTTTACTTGTGGTTTTGCTGCTGCTTCTTACAGCAGGAGCTTATGGATATGGCGTGCACTACTTTTCCAGTCATTTTCTTCCAGGCTCTATGGTGAATGGATTTAATTGTTCATACATGACTTCGGAAGACACCGAGGACCTTCTGAACCAGCGTGTAAGCGCTTATGTTCTTGCTGTGGAGACCATGAAAAACGGTCAGGAAGCCATTTCCGCCCAGGATGTGGGGCTTTCCTATGTGTCTACCGGCATTGTGAAGCAGTTGATCAAAGATCAGGATCGATTTACCTGGTTTCTTGCTTTTAACCAGGATAAGAATTATGATATTTCAGAATCCCTCAGCTATAACGTGGAGCTGATGGGGCAGGCTGTTGATAATCTGAAATGCATGCAGCCAGAGAATGTAGTCCAGCCTGTGGATGCCCAGATCCAGGATACCGGAGATACTTTTGAAATCATTCCGGAAGTAATGGGAAATGCTCTGGATTGCACTAAGACGGAGGAAGTGATTTCCGCAGCCATGCTCCGGGGAAAAACTTCTGTAAATCTGGAGGACGAGAGCTGCTACCGGAAGCCTTCGGTATACAGCACAGATGAGCTGCTGAAAGCCAATTGTGAAAAAATGAATCAGCTTGTCAAGGTGATCATAACTTACGACTTTGCTGATCGTACTGAGACTGTGGACCGTACCCTGATCAAGAATTGGTTCGGTTATGATGAGGATGGTAATGTGATCCTGGATGAAAACCTGGTGCGGCAGTATGTGGCAGACCTTGGGCTGAAATATGATACCATGGGACAGACCAGAACATTTCTGACTTACGATAATCGCCAGGTGGAAATTAAAGGCGGTGATTATGGCTGGGTAATTGATCAGGATGAAGAGGTAAAGGCTTTGATCGAAGCTGTCGAAAGCGGCGTTACACAGGTGCGTGAGCCTGTTTATCTGTACTCAGGCTACAGCCGCGGTACAAATGATATTGGATCCACCTATGTGGAGATAGATTTGACAAACCAGCGTCTTGTTTTTTACCAGAAGGGAACTCCAATCGTGGACACACCTATTGTAAGCGGAAATCCGGATATAGAAGGCTGTGGCACTCCTACAGGCTGTTATGCACTGGATGCCAAGGAATCTCCGGCAGTGCTTACAGGAGAGGACTACGAAGCAAATGTGACCTATTGGATGCCTTTTGCAGGAAATGTGGGAATCCACGACGCTTCTTGGCGGTCTGAGTTTGGAGGAAATCTTTATCTGTGGGAAGGCTCCCATGGATGTGTAAATGTTCCATATGACAAGGCTGCCGAGATTTATGCAAATATTGAGATTGGCATGCCGGTGGTTGTGTATGAGTAACTATTCAGTAGAGAATATTCAGCGCGAAATCATGCGAATGCATGATTTCTGTGCATGGCAAAGCGTGTAACTGTGAAGGAACTGAACAGTTACGTTTACGAACAAAAAAGGAGATATAAGATTATGAAGATAGTAGTTTTGGCTGGAGGAACCAGTACGGAGAGAGAGATTTCCATTGTATCCGGTACCGGAATCTGCGGTGCGCTGCGCCAGAAAGGCCATGAGGCAATACTTGTAGATATTTTCTGTGGAGTTGAGAATGTAGACTGGGAGAATCCTTTCCCGGCTGAATATGATGTGGAAAAGGCAGCAGAGTATATGAGCAGCTTCAATCCGCAGATCAAGGAGATGGAGAAAAAACGCAGAAGCTTTTTCGGACCAAATGTTCTGGAACTTTGCGAAAAATGTGACATTGTGTTCCTTGGACTTCACGGCGCAAATGGTGAGGATGGCAAGGTACAGGCTGCATTTGACTTGATGGGAATCCGTTATACAGGAACCGGTTATCTGAGCAGCGCCATGGCAATGGATAAGCGCATTACAAAAGAAGTCTTTCTGATGAATAATGTGCCTACACCAGGCGGTTTTACTATGACAAGAGACAATCTGGAGAAAGACATTGCCAAATATAACCTGCAGTTCCCGGTAGTTGTAAAAACAAGCTGCGGCGGTTCCAGCGTAGGTGTTTATATTGTAAATGACCAGAAAGAGTACGAAGAGGCTCTTACAGATGCATGCCAGTATGGCGCAGACATTGTTGTGGAGGAATATATCAAAGGCCGTGAATTCTCTGTTGCAGTTGTAGATGAAAAAGCATATCCGATTATTGAAATTGCACCAATCCAGGGCTTCTATGATTATAAGAATAAATACCAGGCTGGTTCTACTGTAGAGACCTGCCCGGCTGAGATTTCTCCGGAGCTTACAGCAAAAATGCAGGAGAATGCAGTGAAGGCAGCGAAAGCACTGGGGCTTACCGGCTACAGCCGTCTGGATTTCATGATGAAAGAGAACGGAGATATGTACTGTCTGGAAGCAAATACCCTTCCGGGAATGACTCCTACCAGTCTGATTCCTCAGGAGGCGAAGGTACTGGGAATGGATTATCCGACGCTTTGCGAGGAACTGATCCGGATTTCATTAAAGAAGTACGAATAATAGTAAAAGACAAGTCAAAAGAACGTTCGTGATACGTTCTATTGCATATATGAAATGAAACTACTTTAATTTGCATATTTCGTTTAGATTATTTATGAAAGTAACACTTTGATTTGTATGTTATAAATTGTGAAATAGTTATTTTAAATTAAAATGTCTTGCAAAGTATTATTTACCGAATGTTTATATTAAATATAAAAAGGATTAAATAAAATGAAAAATCTTACCCTGGAAAACCTGACCAAGGTCTGCGGCGGTGTTTATTTCGGACCGTCTGACAAGCTGGAGCAGGAGGTTTCCTCTATTACAACAGACAGCCGGAAAGCAGAAGCTGGAACCTTATTTGTTCCCATCGTAGGCGAACGTGTAGATGCCCATAAATTTATTCCCCAGGTGATGGAGGCAGGTGCGCTTGCTACCTTATCTGAGAGAATCCTGGAGAATGCTGATTTCCCATATATCAAGGTGGAATCTTCCCTTCAGGCTGTAAAGGACATTGCAGAATTTTACCTGCAGCAGCTTCAGATTCCGGTTGTTGGAATTACCGGAAGTGTGGGAAAAACAAGTACAAAAGAGGTAATTGCCTCTGTGCTGAAAGAGAAATACCGTACCCTGAAAACACAGGGAAACTTTAACAATGAGTTAGGTCTTCCTCTCACCGTTTTCCGTCTTCGTGACGAGGATGAGATCGCAGTTCTGGAAATGGGAATCAGCGATTTCGGCGAAATGACTCGTCTGGCAAAAATTGCAAGACCGAATACCTGTGTGATCACCAATATCGGTACCTGCCACCTGGAGAATCTTGGGGACAGAGACGGTGTACTGAAAGCAAAAACTGAGATCTTTAAATATCTGCAAAAAGATGGTCATATCGTGTTAAACGGTGATGACGATAAGCTTTGCATGGTAAAAGAGTACGAAGGAATCAAGCCTGTATTCTTCGGCATGGAAGCTGACAAGGATGTATATGCAGACGAGATTACAAGCAGAGGCTTAAAGGGAATGACCTGCCGTATTCATATAGGCGGAGAATCCTTTATGGCAGATATTCCGATGCCGGGAATCCATATGGTATACAATGCGCTGGCTGCTACAGCGGTAGGCCGCATTTATGGGCTGACACTGGAGCAGATCCGTCACGGAATTGAGACCCTGGAAGCCATCAGCGGCAGATTCCACATGATCGAGACAGACCGTTTCCTTATCGTAGACGATTGTTATAATGCCAACCCAATGTCCATGAAAGCATCACTGGATGTGCTGAAAGATGGTGCTGGCAGAAGAGTGGCAATCTTAGGCGACATGGGAGAGCTTGGAGAGAATGAAGTTCAGCTTCACGCAGAGGTAGGCGAGCATGCAGCCCAGTGTGGAATTGACGTATGCATCTGCACCGGTCCTCTTTCCGCAAACATTGCGAAGATGGCGAGAAAGAACCCGGAGCTTATCGTTATAGAAGAACCGGATCGTGACAGCCTTTTGTCCCATCTGTCTGATTATGTGCAGACTGGTGATACCATTTTGGTAAAGGCGTCTCACTTTATGCAGTTTGAGAAAGTGGTAGCTGCATTACAGGAAATGTAAGGAAGATAATATACTGCCCTTTAAGCAGACACTGTAGAAATAAGCAGAATCTGTTTAAGGGGCATTTATATTTATTTCTGCGATATATTTTACTTATCGCGCGGAATATCAAAACTATTCCGCAATATATCACGTTTATTCCGCAATAAATCAAAAACTAATTGATATATTGCGGAAAGTCTTTATATAAGTGATCATAAAATAGGAAAATATGCAGAGAAACCACAGGATAAGCGAGATTTACCGAGAATTTGACGAACGATTTATGTTTCATACAGAGCAGGACAGCGGTATAATGTTCGTAAACGTTAAGAATATGGGAGGACATTATGCTGGAGAAAATTATGGATCTGCAGATATTGCTCTACAGTATGGCGGCCCTGGGGGCTCTTGGAGCAATTGGAATGCTGACGACAAACCTCACCTACAGAAGAATGCTGAAAAGTACCGGAAGCAAAACCACAGGCGCGAAAAACACCCAAGGAACAGGCAGCAGCCAGCGGATCAGCCTGAAGGAAAAATGGCTGAGGCTTTGGAAAACACGGGACAGGCTTCTTCACAGAATGAATCGGCTGGTGTGGTATCCGGCACTTTTGTCCACTGTGATCCTTGGCTGTGCCATCTATTTTTCCCAGACGTTAAGGATAGAAGAGGGGCTTCCTCTGACCTATCTGTATGTGGGCGCCACTGTACCAGTTACATTATTGCTTTTGCGTCAGGCTCTGGATTTTTCTTACAAAGAAGAGCTGGTGATGGACACGCTGACAGATTATGTGGAGCAGATGAGAAGCTGGGCAGAAGAGATTCCTGCTGCGAAAAAAGCGGACCCCGTTTTACAGGAAGAAATCGTGGACAAGATTACCAGCAGCATTAAGCAGACCGCTGCTTCCGGAAGTCATTTCAGTAAGATGCTGACTCCTGAGGAAGAGAAGATTATGCGTGAGATCATCCGGGAATTTATGGCTTGATAATTACAGACTGCTAAATAAGGGCGTAGGCACTATCAGCTTTGCGCTCTTATATTTTGGGGATTGCATTTTCCTGGAGAAAACGGTATTTTATAAAACAGATGAGGAAACGCACGACTATATAAGTGAGCACAGAAGAAAGCGAGGAGCACATTATGAAAATTGTAATTCTGGAAGCAGACAGCCTGGGACAGGATATGGTGTTTACCCCATTTGAGGCGCTGGGCGAGGTAGTTATTTATCCTACAACAACTGCAGATGAAATGGAAGAAAAGACAAAAGACGCAGATGTGATCGTAGCCAACAAGGTTCCAATCTGCGAGTCTACCATTGGAAAAGCCCGGAACCTGAAGCTGGTCTGCCTGACCGCAACAGGCTTTAATAACCTGGATGGCGACTATCTGAAAAAGAGAGGAATTGCAGCTTACAATGTTGCCGGATACTCCACAAACGGAGTGGCACAGCATACCTTTGCTCTTCTTTTCTATGTTCTGGAAAAACTGAATTATTACGACAATTACGTAAAATCCGGAGAATATGCAAGAGGCACCTGCTTCTCTCACTTCGGTCAGAATTTCTTCGAGCTGGATGGAAAAACCTGGGGAATTATCGGTCTTGGCGCAATTGGAAACAGGGTGGCGCAGATTGCCAAGGCATTTGGCTGCCATATTATCTGCTATTCCGCTTCCGGGAAGAAATACAATACAGAATATGAACAGGTAAGCCTGGATGAGCTTCTTTCCCGCTCTGACATTCTTTCCGTCCATGCACCGCTGAACGGGTACACGGAGAACCTGATGACGCTGGAAAAATTCCGCAAGATGAAGAAATCCGCTATTTTCCTGAATCTTGCGCGAGGCGCCATTGTAAATGAGCCAGATTTGTATACAGCTCTTACCGAAGGCTCCATTGCAGGTGCAGGCCTTGATGTTCTTTGCAAAGAGCCAATGGATCCGGAGAATCCGCTTCTTAAGATCCAGGATAGCAACAAGCTGATCATTACTCCGCATATTGCATGGGCTGCGAAAGAGACCAGATTCCGCGTAGTAGATGAAGTGGTGAAAAACATTCAGCGGTTCCAACGTGACGACAGGACAAACAGGGTATATTAAAGTTTCGGGCCAGGGATAGATTAGAGTGTGTTGTGGACATGCTCTAATCTATTATTGAAGATAAGAAACAGTTTCGTTATAATTAAAGAAAAAGTGTTTGAGAATGTCTGATACAGAAGGGAGACTACATGGCAAAGAAATACTATGCAGTAAGAACAGGCAGAAAAACAGGTGTATTTATGACCTGGGCAGAGTGTCAGAAACAGGTCACGGGATTTTCGGGAGCAGAATTTAAGAGCTTTCCCACTATGGAAGAGGCACAGGCATTTGCCGGTGTGAGTGCAGAGGGCATCCCGGATACACTTTCTAGGGCAGAAAAACCTGCGTCAGACCAGGTGATTGCCTACGTAGATGGCAGTTACCGCTCTGACACCGGCGAATTTTCCTACGGAATGGTCATCCTGAAGGATGGAGAAGAGCACACATTCTGCGAAAAAATGACAGACAAAGAGCTGGCACTGATGCATAATGTAGCAGGAGAAATCAAAGGCTCCGAAGCGGCAATGCAGTATGCTGTGGATCATAATATTCCGGAAATCACCATTTACCATGATTATGAAGGCATTGCCAAATGGTGCACCGGTGCCTGGAAAGCTACCAAACCCGGAACAATTGCGTATCAGGCCTTTTACCGGGAAGCCATGAAGAAAGTAAAAGTCCATTTTGTAAAAGTAAAAGGACACTCCAACGACAAATACAACGATATGGCTGACCAGCTTGCCAAAAAAGCTCTCGGAATCCTGTAGCGGATCCGGGAGCTTTTGTAATCTGTGCGCCGCATATATTTTGTCTGAACTTAGTTACTGCAGCCAGTACAGCGAATATTAACTATTTATGAGATCTTATATTTCAAAACCGGGTAAAGTCCATAAGAGCCGTAAGTAGCACCGTAATACTTGCTGTAACTCTTTGCCTCTGCGAAAAGCGGGTCATAAACATACCCGTTGATCTCGCACCATGCGTGGGCATTGTTGTTGCTCTGCACAGCGTCGGCACATACATAAACATTCTTGTATCCGATTGCCTTGGCGAGGTAAGCAAATGCGCCAGCGTCAGAAACGCAGTCTCCGTTGTGATGGAGAAAATGGTCATTTGCAAAAGTAGCCGGCCAGTCCTTGCCGCCCTGGTCAAAATCACGCCAGATATTATAATAGCCCTTGATCACCCAGTTGAAGCATGTCTGAAGCTTCTGGGATTTGGACATGCTGGAATTGGTGATCTCTGCTGCAATCTGCTTGGAGCGGAGGTTGGCAATCTGAACCTGAGTCATTCTCTTTCCGCTGGCAGTATAGTAGGTAGAACCCTTTTTTCTGCCGATTACATGACTTTTATTGTCGATGTAGTAAGTAAATCCCCTGTAACCTTTATTAACAGTAGTATTTTTTAATAGGGTTCTCTTGGCACTGAAATAGAAATAATTCTTGCCAATCTTCTGGAAACCGGTGAGGCGTTTTCCTTTTCGATAGTATCTTCTGATTCCGGATTTGGTCTTCACCCAGCCTTTTTTCTGTGGCTTTTTGGGTGTCGGAGTAGGGGTGGCAATAACAGTTTCCGTTACCTGAGAAGGTGCAGCTTCAGCTGCGTTTGCAGTTACCGGAGTAAGGGCAAGTACTGCGCTGGTGAGAACCAGCATAAACATTTTTGTCTTTTTCATCATTCTCCTCCATCTTCCTCTATTACCTGTATTTCCAGGTAATCAAAGTCAATCTGTTCAATAAAATTATCCTGATAAAAACGTGTTTTACTGTGCTTCTTAAAATCCCGCACCGTAGTATCCAGCCAGATCGGATTTCCCAGATCCAGCTCATAACAGATCTGCTCCAGACAGTGAAAAACCTTGTGCGTTCTGGTCTCCTGGCGGTCATCACAGATCACGGTATCCTTCAGCATATGGTTATCTTTCCAGATTCTTCCCCAAAGGCGAAACATCTTAGAACACCTCCCATTATTTCAGTGTTGGTAGATTCTACCTTATCACTGATTTGAAAAAGTTGCAACAGAAATGTGGAGCAAAATTACAGACCATTTTTTGCAGAAAAAGCTTTTTAGCACGCTAAAGTGTTTTTGCTTGACCCTTTCGGAGAAATCTACTATAATTAACGATAAAATTGGTTAGTTACAAATCTCTTAAGATGAGGAGGAGCTTTATTATGAAATTATATGATACCGGTGTGTATCTGCATAATGGAAAGGAAATCATTCCGGCAGCTGAAGCCCAGCTTCCTGTTTCCAGAGAAGATGCAGCAAGAAATACCATTGCCTATTCTATTTTAAAAGCCCATAATACTTCCTGTAATATGGACAAGCTTCAGATTAAATTTGATAAACTGACATCCCATGATATTACTTTTGTAGGAATTATCCAGACTGCACGTGCTTCAGGACTGGAGCGTTTTCCGGTACCGTATGTTCTGACAAACTGTCACAATTCTCTCTGTGCAGTAGGCGGTACTATTAATGAGGATGACCATATGTTTGGTCTTACCTGTGCGAAGAAATACGGCGGTGTCTATGTTCCGCCACATCAGGCAGTTATCCATCAGTTTGCCCGCGAAATGCTTGCTGAGTGCGGCAAGATGATCCTTGGCTCAGACAGCCATACCCGTTATGGCGCTCTTGGAACTATGGCTATGGGAGAGGGCGGACCGGAGCTTGTGAAGCAGCTCCTTTCCCAGACATATGATATTAATATGCCAGGAGTTGTTGCTATTTATCTGAAAGGAAGCCCACGTCCGGGCGTAGGACCGCAGGACGTTGCTCTTGCTATCATTGGTAAAGTATTTGCAAATGGTTATGTGAAGAATAAAGTAATGGAGTTCGTAGGTCCTGGCGTAGCTAATTTAAGTGCTGATTTCCGTATTGGAATCGATGTTATGACTACTGAGACTACCTGCCTTTCCTCTATCTGGCAGACAGATGAGAAGATTCAGGAGTTTTACGAGATCCATGGAAGAGCCCAGAGCTATAAAGAACTGAAACCGGGAGATGTGGCTTACTATGACGGCTGTGTGGAGATTGACCTTGGCGAGATCAAGCCAATGATCGCTATGCCGTTCCATCCAAGCAATACTTATACAATTGATGAACTGAATGCAAATCTGGATGACATCCTTGCCGATGTTGAGAAAAAAGCTCTGGTAAGTCTGGACGGCAAGGTTCCTTATACTCTCCGTAATAAGGTTGTAGACGGAAAGCTTTATGTTGACCAGGGAATTATTGCAGGATGTGCAGGCGGTGGATTTGAGAATATCTGTGCTGCAGCGGATATTCTCCGCGGAACCAGCATCGGTGCAGATGCCTTTACTTTAAGCGTATATCCGGCAAGTACTCCGATTTATATGGAACTGGCTAAGAATGGAGTTCTGGCAGATCTTCTTGAGACAGGTGCTGTTGTGAAAACTGCATTCTGTGGTCCATGCTTCGGTGCTGGAGATACTCCGGCAAACAATGCTTTCAGTATCCGCCATACCACCAGAAACTTCCCGAACCGTGAAGGCTCCAAGATCCAGAATGGTCAGATTTCTTCTGTCGCACTTATGGATGCCCGTTCTATCGCTGCTACAGCTGCAAACAAGGGATTCCTTACCTCTGCTGAGAATTTCACAGGAGAGTACAGAGGACAGAAATATTTCTTTGATAAAACGATTTACGATAACCGTGTATTTGACAGCAAAGGCGTGGCTGATCCGTCTGTTGAGATCCAGTTTGGACCGAACATCAAAGACTGGCCGAAGATGCCGGCACTTGCAGAGAATCTGGTTCTGAAGGTTGTTTCCGAAATTCACGATCCGGTAACTACTACCGACGAGCTGATCCCGTCTGGTGAGACTTCCTCCTACCGTTCCAATCCTCTTGGACTGGCTGAGTTTACTCTTTCCAGAAAGGATCCGGCTTATGTTGGACGAGCAAAAGAGGTTCAGAAAGCAGAGCATGCCATTGAGAACGGCGAATGTCCGCTGGATGCACTGCCAGAGCTGAAGCCGGTTATGGAAGCGGTGAACAAAGAGTATCCGGAAGCTGGCAAAGGCAATCTTGGCGTTGGAAGTACTATTTTCGCAGTGAAGCCCGGAGATGGTTCTGCCCGTGAGCAGGCTGCTTCCTGTCAGAAAGTACTTGGCGGGTGGGCAAACATTGCCAACGAATACGCTACCAAACGTTACCGTTCCAACCTGATTAACTGGGGAATGCTTCCATTCCTGATCCCGGCCGGTGATCTTCCGTTTGTAAACGGTGATTACCTGTTCTTCCCGGAAATCCGCAAGGCTGTGGAAGAGAAAGCCGACTGCATTACCGGCTATGTGGTAAAAGAGAGCGGACTGGTTCCATTTACTGTAACACTTGGAGAACTGACAGATGATGAGCGGGAAATCATCCTGAAAGGCTGTCTGATCAACTACAATAGAAAATAAAATGTTATGAGGCAGGTCATTCTTTTTGAGAGCGACCTGCCTTTTTATCAGAATTCCCTGTTACATAAAAAGTTCTACATGGTATGATCACACTGCAATGAAAAGGCAAATATCGCTCAATGTGTTTCTACATAGGCTAGAACGTGTTTAAAAAAGCATTTCCGCAATCTGCACGTCCCACTTTGCGGTATATTTTTCCCGAATTCGGTTGTCGTAGCCCGCTATGATACCCTCAACCGGACAAAATCTCCCACAAATCATGACGTATATCTTGCAGAAAGCCTTTTTTAAACACCTATTTAGACTTTTGCAAAAAGGAGCCTTTTTTGTTATATAAACAAATATTCTGAATAATTACAATAATTAGTAAAAAACACAGAAATACAACGTGAAGCACCAAAATAAAACAGAAATAAAACAAAAAATACACGAAAAAGTATTGACAAATAAGACAGGAGATGGTAATATAAGCTCATCAAAAGAAAAGAAAAACAACTTCATAAAGAAAGGAGCTTAGTGATTCCAATGGGAACATAAAATCTTTCTAATCAATATAAGAGAGACAGGAATCGCATTTCCTGCAAGAAGACCTGATACGAGAACCGTGTAAATAGAAAATAAAGTATCACTTGATTCAGCTGATACTTATAAACGTATCCAAGGTAAATAGAAGCGATTACTTATATTGAATAACTGTCCACCACTAATACAAAGATCTGGAACTTGTGTAAAGAAACATTTCTCCAGAGGATATAACCCCTTATCACAGATAAGCAGGATATCTTGAGATTCCTATTGAACCTTTAGAATATGAATCGAAACTTTGCATTAGAAGAATATCATAATTGATATTCCAGTCAGAAATAGATCAGGAACTTCCGCTCAAACTTTTTTGTATAATACATATAAGAGAGCATATGAACCAGTAAGTGGTTTTGGATTTAACCGAATTAAGTTTGAAATTGTTTATGATAATGATTCAGAGCCTGAGAAGTATATCCGATATTTCTGCAGAAGAAATTATAAAACGTGAATTATAATTTCAATCTATCAAACTTCTAAATAAACCGAATGATAAACATCATATCGTTTATGAGCAGGAAATAAGATAAGATATTTTAAATAAAAACTTAAAACTGAATATAGAACAACTGAATAAAGACCACGTAAATATTAAATTGTAAATCAATTTGAAAAACGAGGAAAAGACCATTGAATACTGAAGAATTTTAGGACGGTCATCATTTGAAATATAAGTAAAATGATGACCGTCCTTTTCCATGCTGTGAGAGACAAAAAAGCGGGATGATGTATTGGATACGAAGTGAACAGGAACCGATATGCAGCATAAAGCATACCGGAATAGAAAGTGTGAGCTTGTAAATCAGGCTTTAATCCGCTATAATGAGCGGAGAAAATTGGAAACTATGAGGGAAGCAGACGATGTTTAGTGGGAAAATAGAGGACTACATTCTTTTCGAAGATAAAGAAATTATAGTTTGCCGTAAGCCAGCGGGAATTGCGGTACAGAATGCAAGAATCGGTGCCATGGATCTGGAGAGCAGCCTGAAAAATTATCTGGCAATGCAAGACGGTGGTGGGAGAAGGATTCCATATCTGGCAGTAATCCACAGGCTGGATCAGCCGGTAGAAGGTATTCTTGTATTTGGGAAGACACCTGAGGCCGCGAAATCGTTAAGTGCACAGATTACAGCTGGAAAGATGGAAAAAATTTATCTGGCAGTAACATATGGAAAGCAGGCCGAGGCTGGGAAAAAAGAAAAAGTTCTGGAGGATTATCTGAAAAAAGATGGAAAATCCAATACTTCTTCCGTGGTAAATGCGCACACTCCTGGTGCGAAGAAGGCCAGACTTTCCTATGAGGTTCTCGGTGAGGCTGTGGATGCAATTTCCGGAAAGAAAAAATGGCTGCTTCGAATTCATCTGGATACAGGCCGTCATCACCAGATCCGGGTTCAGATGGCTCATGCAGGAATGCCTTTGGCTGGTGACCGGAAATATGGTGCCGGAACGAATGTGACCATCGGGGCAGGCAGCCTGGCTCTGTGCGCCGCAAGCCTTACCTTTTTCCATCCGGTAACCGGAAAGGTGATGAAATTCGTGACAAAGCCGGAAGGGGCTGAGTTTAAGGGGATTTCTATCCCGCAAATGTGAAAAAAACATAAAAACTATAGACGTGGAACCGAAATTGTGTATAATGTAAAAGCAAGATTAAACAAAGATGAAGACTGCGAAAAATAGTTATAAAAAGTTTCTATGAAAAACTTTAAACATTCAGATGAGGAGTGAATAAAATGAAAAAAGTAGCAGTGATACCTGCTGTTGTTCTGGCTGCATTATGCACCTTCACAGGCTGTAAGAAAGAAGAAGTGGAGAAAGTGATCGCGCCACTGGTTTCTGACGGGCAGACTACGGAATCCACAGAAGAAGCCCAGGAAGAAAAGGATCCTCTTATTCCTGAAATTGATACATCTGTAGAACTCCAGGCAGGATCCCGGGTGGCAGTTGTAAGCAAGAGTACAAGCGGAGAGTTCTGGGGACTGGTTAAGAAAGGAATGGAGCAGGCAATTGCCGATGTAAACGAGGCATATGGCTTCAAGAAAGAAGATCAGGTGACCATGACCTTTGAAGGCGCCAGTGATGAGAAAGATGTGGAGAGCCAGGTAAATACCATAGATGCGGTAATTGCAGAGAATCCGGATGTACTTTGTGTTTCTGCCAGCGATATGGATTCCCTTCAGGCGCAGCTGGAAGCTGCCAAGGAGAATGGAATCCCGGTTGTGGCATTTGACTCTGGTGTTACAGACAGCAAGATGGTCCGTGCATTTCGTGGTACGGATAATACCAGGGTGGGCGAAATCGCTGCGTATAGATTAGCCACAGCCATCGGAAAAATGGGTAAGGTTGCAGTCTTTTCTGCGCAGGAAAAGACGCAGAGCATTCAGGAACGTGTAAGCGGTTTTACCAATTATATCACCAATTATCCGGATATTGAAGTTGTGGAGATTGTTTATCAGGATCAGGTAGATGATATGACAGCTGCCATGCAGGAGGTTCTTGACAAATATCCGCAGCTGGACGGTGTTTTCTGCAATAATGCAGATATTGCCGATCTGTATCTGGACATGAAAAAGGATGAGACAAAGGATTCCATTGTGATGGTTGGTGTGGATGCCACAGCGAAACAACAGGAGGCTATCCGGAATAGTAAAGAGGTCGGCGTGGTTTCCCAGCAGCCTTACGCGATGGGATATCAGACCATCTGGACAGCACTTTTGACTACAGCACCAAAGAAGAGTGTGGAAATCAAGCGGAATGTGCGTATCGACCCGGCATGGATTGATTCCTCAAACATTGATGATCCTACATACAGTTCTTATTTGTATGCAAATTGAAATAGCTTTCATAAGAGGCACGTCATAATTTTCAGAAATGATTTCACAAACACGCTCTACGAATTTGGGCAAAATATGTCGCAAAGCGGGGCGTGCAGATTGCGAGAATGATTTTATAAATACGCTCTAAAATAAGATAGTGCGGTTCATAAGAAACTATGAAAGAGAAACTGCTTTGTACAGCATGAATTTACCAGGAATGGGAATGCTGATACAAGGCAGTTTTTTGCATATCAAAGGATATTGCAGCCAGAGCCTGTTTCAAACACATTCTAGTACATCGAAAATTAAGTTTCTGCTATATTGACGCAGGATGATTTCTTCATATGCAAGGCGGAGGAAGGAGGCGTAGCGGTGGCTACGGCGACCGACGACAACGCAGCAGATGAAAAATCAGACAAGTCAATATGGCGGTTACTTAATATTCAATGTACTAGACAATACTACCTGCCGTGTCTGAATTTTAGTCAATGTTTAACGATTGTATAACGACAAAATAACAAGAATTTGTTAGCATGTAATTACTTTTTGAAGTGTGAAAAAATTGACGATATGCAATAAAATGGAAGTCAATTTTTAAATAATGTGCACAATAGAAGTTGCTATCCATACTGAATTGTGTTAAAATCTGTCTATAAAATGAGACTTAAGACAGGAGACTTTTATGAAAAAATGGGGAGATATTATCAAGAATATGACTTTGCTTAGTCAATTTAGCTTATCCTTTATCACTCCTCTGCTTCTGTGCCTGCTGATCTGCTGGTGGATGAGTACCAGCCTGGGAATAGGAGAATGGATTTTTATTCCTGGCTTTTTTTTCGGACTGGGAGGCTCCTTTACAGTAGCCTATAAGCTTTACCTGTCCGTAACCGGACATCAGAAGAAAGAGAAAGAGAAAAAGAAGAATAAAGTTTCATTTAACAGACATCATTAGAGTGTGTTTGAGGAATCATTCCTGCAAAGTGTGACGTACATTTTGCAGAAAACCTTTTTCAAACACGTTTCAGAAGGGAGATTTGTATGAGCAAAATGTTTGCAGATGTGCAGCCGGCAGTGAGGAAAGAGACGAAGAAGGTGGCGATTGGTACATTTGTATGCGTAGTCCTGATGTGGGCTGTATTTGGAATCGGACATCTGGCAGTGCCGGAGCAGATTCCGTTTGATTATACAGTGCTTCTCGCCGGATTTATTGGCGGGATGGTGGCAGTACTGAACTTTTTCCTTATGGGGCTGACCGTTCAGAAGATAGTTTCCATGGAGGACGATAAACAGGCTGCAGCGAAGATGAAGGCCAGCTATAGTCAGAGAATGATGCTTCAGCTTATCTGGGGCGTTCTGGCGATTGCGGTTCCCTGTTTTCAGTTTGTAGCCGGAATCTTACCATTGCTTTTTCCAAACATTGTGATCAAGACAGTTGGAATCATTGGGGGGAGGAAGGCCGCATAATGATATATACAATTTTATGTAACTATTCAGCAGGTACTGCTCCGCGAAGTGTGTGACAGATGTGGTACGGAACAGTTACAAATTTATAATGACAGGAGGTGAGAGTACATGGATATCGAAATAACCGGTGGCAGGATATTCTATACGTTTCCGTTCGAGATTCCCATCCTGGGGAAATTCCAGATAACGGAGACTCTGGTTGTAAGCTGGCTGGTTATGCTGTTGATCACAGGACTTTGTATCTGGCTGACACATGATCTGAAAGTGGAGAAAATATCCAGGAGACAGGCTGTGGCTGAGCTACTGGTGGAGACAGCAAATAAGTTCGTCATCGGAAATATGGGGGAGAAATTCAGCTATATGATTCCTTTTGTGGCGGCGCTTTTTGCTACCAGTGTGGTATCCAACCTGATCAGCCTTGTAGGACTGCGAAGCCCTACAGCAGATCTTTCCACAGAAGCTGCATGGGCAGTTGTTGTATTTACCATGATCACGGCACAGAAGATTAAGACAAATGGTTTCGGTGGATATATGAAGGGATTTACAACTCCGATCCCTATTATGACACCATTTAATATTCTTTCTGAGATCGCCACACCGATCAGTATGGCGTGCCGTCATTTTGGAAATATTCTTTCCGGTGTAGTTATCAATGGTTTGATCTATGCAGCGCTGGCGCTGGCAAGCTCCAAACTGTTTGGATTGATTCCGGGTATTGTGGGAGATGTTTTGTCGAAGATCCCATTCCTGGACGTTGGTATTCCGGCAATTATGTCAGTTTATTTTGACTGGTTTTCCGGAATCATGCAGGCATTTATTTTCTGTATGCTGACTGTAATGTATATCGCGAATGCAGCAGAAGAGTAGCGTAAAGAAGGCGGATGTTCACGAAGTGGGCAGAAAATCGGAAAATGCAGAAAATATTTTGCAGTTTCCGGATGAATTGAATTTCTAACAAGAGAAATCATAAATAACAGGAGGATTTGATTATGGATTTTACAGTATTGGCAAAAGGTATCGCACTGGCTGGTTGTGCAATTGGTGCTGGTCTTGCACTGATCGCAGGTATCGGACCTGGTATTGGAGAAGGTAACGCAGTTGCAAAAGCTCTGGAAGCAATCGGACGTCAGCCAGAGTGTAAAGGTGATGTAACCTCTACCATGCTTCTTGGTTGTGCGATCGCAGAGACTACAGGTATTTACGGTTTCGTAACCGGTCTGCTTCTGATCTTTGTTGCACCTGGTACCTTCATGAAGTTCCTTGGATAATTAAGGACAAGTATCACAGGCGTTACCATTCACAGACCGCTGTTATGGAAGCTCCATAGAGACGGCACCAAAGCAGCTGGTTTCTATACTGGTAAGATACTGGAACGGTATGAATGGTAGCAGTTACAACAGGAGGTTAGAACATGCAGGTACAGGAACTTGTAGGAATTGTGCCGTGGACGTTTATCGCACAGATCTGCAATCTTTTTCTTCAAATGTATCTGATAAAAAGATTTTTGTTTAAGCCTGTCAATGAAATGCTTCAGAAGAGAAGAGCAATGGCAGATGCCGAAATCCAGGATGCTACAAAGGCGAAGGAAGAAGCTCTTGCCATGAAGACAGAGTATGAACAGAATATGCAGCAGGCCAAAGCAAAGGCCAGCGATATTGTCACAGAGGCACAGAGGACAGCTTCCCTCCAGAGTGAGGAGATCCTGAAAAGTGCAGCCCAGGAAGCCCGTGCTATGAAAGAGAAGGCTGAGAGCGACATTGCACAGGAGAAACGAAAAGCTGTCAATGAGGTGAAGAATGAGATCGGCGGCATGGCAATGGAGATTGCCGGCAAGGTGATCGAGCGTGAGATCAAAGAAGAGGATCACGCGAAACTGATCGACGAGTTTATTTCGAATGTAGGTGAGGCATCATGACGCAGATTGCCAGATTATATGGCAGCAGCATGTATGATCTTGCTGCTGAAGAACAGCTTACCGACACTGTGCTGGAGCAGATGCAGACAATCCGGCAGCTTTTCCGGGAGAATCCCGATTATGTGAAATTGTTGTCAGAGCCTTCGATCCCGAAGGAAGAGAGGACAAAACTTCTTGATACTGCATTTGGAACAGAAGCAGAACGGTATCTGGTGAATTTTCTGAAACTGCTGTGTGAGCGCGGAATCCTGGGAGAGTATTCCGGATGCTGTGAGGAATTTACACGGCGGTACAATGTGGACCATAACATTGCCACTGCAGTGGTGACCAGCGCGGTTGCACTGACAGATGAGCAGATGGCAGCGCTTAAGGACAAGCTGGAGAAGATAAGCGGTAAGACCGTTACCCTGACCCAGAAGACAGATCCTACAGTGCTTGCAGGTCTTAAAGTGGAACTGGAGGGCAGACAGCTGGACGGTACAGTAAAGAGCCGTCTGGATGATCTTTCCAGGAAATTAAACGAGCTTATAGTATAAGGATGGATAGAGAAAATGCAGCTTAAACCTGAAGAAATTTCAAAAGTCATCCGCAGTCAGATCAAATACTACGATAACGCTATCAAACAGAATGAGACCGGTACGGTTCTTATGGTTGGTGATGGTATTGCAAGAGCCAGCGGTCTTATCAACTGTATGGCAGGAGAGCTTCTTGAGTTTGAGGACGGAAGCTTCGGAATGGCGCAGAACCTGGAAGAAAACAGTGTTTCTATCGTTTTATTTGGGGATGATTCCGGTATTGGCGAAGGTCAGACCGTAAAGCGCACCGGAAAGGTGGTATCCGTTCCGGTTGGTGAGGCTATGATCGGGCGAGTTGTAAATGCCCTTGGACAGCCTATTGACGGTGCAGGACCTGTAGTGACAAGTGAATACAGGGCGATTGAGAGCCCGGCACCAGGTATCTGCGAGAGACAGGGCGTTAACCAGCCTCTGCAGACCGGTATTAAGGCAATTGACTCCATGGTTCCCATTGGAAGAGGTCAGCGTGAGCTGATTATCGGTGACCGTCAGACTGGTAAGACCACTCTGGCAGCAGATACTATTATCAATCAGAAGGGGAAGGACGTGATCTGTATCTATGTTGCAATTGGTCAGAAGCGTTCCACCGTATCTTCCCTGGTTGAGACTCTTACAAGAAATGGCGCTATGGATTATACCATCGTTGTAGCGGCTACTGCTTCAGAAGCCAGCCCGCTGCAGTACATTGCACCGTATTCCGGATGTGCAATGGGTGAATATTTTATGTATAAGGGAAAAGATGTACTTATCATTTACGATGATTTAAGTAAGCATGCGGTTGCTTATCGTGCACTTTCCCTGCTGATCCGTCGTCCACCGGGACGTGAGGCATATCCTGGAGATGTTTTCTATCTCCATTCCAGACTTCTGGAGCGTGCCGCAAGACTGGATGAGGCACACGGCGGCGGTTCCCTGACTGCACTTCCGATCATCGAGACACAGGCAGGAGACGTTTCCGCATATATTCCCACTAACGTTATTTCCATCACAGACGGACAGATTTTCCTGGAGACAGAGCTGTTCCATTCCGGTGTTATGCCGGCTGTAAACCCTGGTATTTCCGTATCACGAGTTGGTGGAAATGCACAGATCAAGGCAATGAAGAAGGTTGCCGGTACTTTGAAGCTGATTTATTCCCAGTATCGAGAGCTGCAGAGCTTTGCTCAGTTTGGATCTGATCTGGATGCAGATACCAAGGCCAGACTGGAGCAGGGAGCCCGTATTGTGGAGGTTCTGAAGCAGAACCAGAATGCGCCGGTTCCAGTTGAGAAGCAGGTAGCTATCCTTTATGCAGTAACCAAGGGAATCCTTTCCCGGGTTGCTACAGAGGATGTAAGAACCTATGAAGCTGGTCTTTATACCTGGATTGACAGTGATGCACAGGGTGCTGCTGCAATGCAGGAAATCCGTTCCACAGGTGCATTATCTGCGGAGACAGAAGAGAAGCTGAAGGGCGCATTGGAACAGTATACTGAGAATTTTGTAAATACAAGACCTGAGAAATAAATTGTGACAAGGAGGACTTTTTATGGCTGCAAACATGAAAGCGGTAAAGCTGCGGATCAAAAGTGTGCAGAGCACTATGCAGATTACCAAGGCAATGGAGCTTGTAGCATCCTCCAAACTGCGTAAAGCAAAAGAAAGGGCGGAAGTCTGCCGGCCCTATTTTGAGACTATGCATCAGACTCTGGTGGATATTGCACAGGGGAATACAGATTTTTCTTCTGTATATGCCAGAGAATCCGGGAATGAGAAGTGCTGCTATGTACTGATCGCCGGAGACCGTGGTCTGGCTGGCGGATATAACACCAACTTGTTTAAATGTCTGGAAGCAGCCTCTGTGAATCAGGATTTCCTGGTTCTTCCCATTGGGAAAAAGGCTGTGGAGTATTCGAAGCGAAATGGATTTGCCTGTGTTACAGAAAGCTTTGGCGAAATTGCCGATGTTTCTGTTGCAGACTGCTTTGAGATGGCGAATCTGCTCTGCGGGGAATTTAAGAAGGGAGAATTTGGACACATTGATCTTTGTTACACAAAATTTGTTTCCATGCTTTCCCAGCAGCCATCAGCGATACCGGTGCTGCCTCTGAAGGACCTGACAGATGAACAGGATACAAAGAGCATCCGGAATCTGATTCTGTATGAGCCGGATGCGTCGGAAGTATTTGATGCCATCGTTCCAGAGTATCTGGCTGGTTTGATCTATGGTGCGGTTTGTGAGAGCGTAGCCAGTGAGCTGGCTGCAAGACGTACCGCCATGGAGGCTGCGACCAACAATGCCGAGGAAATGATCGAGAAGCTGAATCTGCATTACAACCGGGCACGTCAGGCAAGCATCACGCAGGAGATCACAGAGATTGTTGGAGGTGCGGAGGGAGTATAAGATAGGTGCAAAATATATTGCTGCCACGAAAAAGACAGTATTTACAATAGTAGTTGATATTTTGCATTTATAGAATATTCATCCGCGTGCTGGCTGGACAAAAAATAAGATATAGTGAAAAATATAACGAAATATCACTATATGGATTTTTCGGATGGTCAGTCACAGAAATAATGATGATTATGAAGGATTTTACCCTTCAATCTATAAGGAGATTGCTAAATGAGCGAAAAACACATTGGCGAGGTGGTGCAGGTAATCGGTCCGGTACTTGATATCCGGTTCGGGCATGACGAGCTGCCGGCACTTCTCAATGCCATCGAAATTGATCATGAAGGCACAAAGCTCACAGCAGAGGTTGCTCAGCAGATCGGGGATAATACGGTACGCTGTATCGCCATGAATTCCACCGATGGTCTGGTAAGAGGAACCAAGGCTGTAGATACTGGTGAACCCATCAAGGTTCCGGTTGGAGAAGAGTGCCTTGGACGAGTATTTAATCTTCTTGGTGATCCGGTAGACAATCTTCCGGCACCAGAGACGAAAGAGCACTGGGCAATCCACCGTCCGGCACCATCCTATGAGGAGCAGATGCCGGCAACCGAGATCCTGGAGACCGGTATCAAGGTCGTTGACCTGATCTGCCCGTATGCAAAGGGTGGTAAGATCGGTCTGTTCGGAGGTGCTGGTGTTGGCAAAACAGTTCTTATCATGGAGCTGATCCACAATGTTGCCACAGCACACGGCGGACTTTCCGTATTTACAGGTGTTGGAGAGCGTACCCGTGAGGGTAATGACCTTTACAATGAAATGAAGGAAAGCGGCGTTATCGACAAGACTGCACTGGTTTATGGTCAGATGAACGAGCCGCCGGGAGCACGTATGCGAGTTGGTCTTTCCGGACTGACTATGGCAGAGTATTTCCGTGATGTGAAGAATCAGGACGTGCTTCTTTTCATTGATAATATTTTCCGTTTTACACAGGCTGGCTCAGAGGTTTCCGCACTTCTTGGACGTATGCCTTCCGCTGTAGGTTATCAGCCAACTCTGGCTACTGAGATGGGTGCCCTTCAGGAGCGTATCACTTCTACCAGAAAGGGTTCCATCACATCTGTACAGGCTGTTTATGTACCTGCCGATGACCTTACAGACCCGGCTCCGGCTACTACATTTACCCATCTGGATGCGACCACCGTACTTTCCCGTGAGATCGCCAGCCAGGGTATTTATCCGGCAGTGGATCCCCTTGATTCCACCAGCCGTATCCTTTCCCCGGAGGTAGTTGGACAGGAGCATTATGAGATTGCACGTGCAGTACAGAGAGTTCTGCAGCGTTATAAAGAACTGCAGGATATTATTGCAATTATGGGTATGGATGAGCTTTCAGAAGAGGATAAGCTGACAGTAAGCCGCGCGCGTAAGGTGCAGCGATTCCTGTCACAGAGCTTCTCTGTAGCAGAGCAGTTTACAGGTATGCCGGGACAGTACGTTCCGCTGAAAGAGACTCTCCGTGGATTTAAGATGATCCTGGATGGCGAGTGCGACAGTATTCCAGAGAGCTGCTTCCTGTTTGCCGGAACTATTGACGATGTATTTGAGAAAGCAAAAAATAACCAGAATCAGTAAAGGAGGCTGCCTATGAGGACATTTCCCCTTAGAATCGGTACCCCCGACGGCCTGCTTTTTGAGGGAGAGGTGCAGCGCATTGTGTGCCGCAGCATTACCGGTGATCTGGCAATCCTGGCAGGACACTGCAACTTCTGTACCGCTCTTGGAATGGGCGAGGCCCATGTGATACTGGAGAATGGCACCAGCCGCAGTGCAGCCTGCATCGGTGGCATGCTCACCGTAATGGATGGCAATTGCAGTCTTCTTGCAACCACCTGGGAATGGCAGGAGGACATCGACGCCGACCGCGCTGGAAAAGCCAAAGAGCGTGCCCAGGAAAAGCTGGCCAAGGGTGGACTTTCCGATAAGGAATACAAGATCGTTGAAGCCAAGCTGCAGAGGGCGCTGGTGAGACTTAGTGTGAAAAGTTAAGGAATAATGAAAGAGGACAGTTTTGCCTGGAAAATGGTGTTTAAGGTGAGACTGTTCTTTTTATGTATAAAAGTTTGCGGACACCAATACATTGGTCTCTGTTACTGCGAAAAAAATCGTAAATTATCACCAATGATTTATTTTCGACTTTAAAACGTCAAATTTCCATCACATAAAAGCGTTGACATAAAAGTGTGGGCGCGTTACAATAAGATATCAGGAAAAATATGAAAAAGGGCTGGATATAACCGGTCCTTTTTATTACTTTCCAACAAAAACAAAGCCTGGAAGGTGCAGCTGCCAGGCACTATAAAATGAAAAAGAAAACAAGGGGGACGATTTGAAAGAACGAGAAACCTTTGGATCACGGCTGGGATTTATCCTGGTCTCTGCAGGATGCGCCATTGGACTTGGAAACGTGTGGAAGTTTCCGTATATGGCGGGAAAATATGGTGGAGCGGCATTTATTCTGATTTACCTGATATTTCTGGTTTTGTTGGGATTGCCAGTACTGGTATGTGAATTCGCAGTAGGACGTGCAAGCCGTAAAAGCACGGCAAGGGCATTTCACGACCTGGAACCGGAGGGCGCCAACTTCCATAATTTCAGCTACATGAGCATGGTTTCCAACTATGTGCTGATGATGTTCTACACCATGGTTGCAGGATGGATGCTTTACCACTGTTATGCAATGGCAGCCGGCAAACTGGACGGGAAAGATTCTGCACAGGTGGCAGACTATTTTACAGGACTTCAGGATTCAGCTGGTACAATGACTTTATGGATGATCATTGTAGTTGTTTTATCCTTCGGAGTGTGCTCTTTGGGAGTGCAGCGTGGCCTGGAGAAAATCACAAAAGTAATGATGATATGTCTTCTGGCGCTGATCGTAGTGCTTGCGGTTCATTCGCTTACGCTTGACGGAGCGATGGAGGGAGTGAAATTTTACCTGGTGCCGGATTTTGCCGCTATGGCCGAGATCGGAATCGGAAATGTGATCTTTGGGGCACTGTCGCAGGCATTTTTTACATTAAGTATTGGTGCAGGCTCTATGACGATTTTCGGAAGCTATCTTGGAAAGGATAGATCCCTTCTGGGAGAATCTCTGCATATTACGATTCTGGATACCTTTGTCGCATTGATGGCAGGATTGATCATTATTCCGGCATGCTTCGCATTTGGTGTGGAGCCAGGAGCAGGCCCGGGACTTGTATTTATTACATTGCCTAATGTATTTAACCAGATGACAGGAGGGAAAATCTGGGGAGCTCTGTTTTTCCTGTTTATGTCCTTTGCCTCCCTGTCTACTGTAATTGCGGTCTTTGAAAATATTATATCCTATTCAATGGACAGAAAAGGCTGGAGCCGTGGAAAAGCTGTTATAGTCAACATGGTGGCAATGATCCTTCTTTCTCTGCCGGCAGTATTTGGCTTCAACATTTTGTCAGGAATACAGCCGCTTGGAGCAGGAACGAACATCATGGATCTGGAAGATTTCATTGTATCCAATAATATTCTTCCACTGGGTTCTGTAGTATTTGTAATGTTCTGCGTGTCCAAATATGGCTGGGGCTGGAAGCGCTTTATTAAAGAGGCGGATACCGGAGAAGGGCTGAAATTCCCTGCAAACGTACAGAAATACATGCTGTATGTGATTCCGGCGATTGTAGTTGTGATTTATCTGAAAGGATATTATGATATGTTCAGCCCGAAGGGACCGGTTGTGCTGACCGTGTGGATGATTGTGAGTCTGCTGGTGCTGGGACTTGTAGGATGGATTATATTTGGGAAAAATAAGACGAAATAATAGAGAAATCTTAATAAGAAATAAGCAAAAGAGGAGTGACATAAAATGATAGCAGAAAAAATGAAACCATATGTAAAAAACAATTCTGCAATCCGTATGATGTTCGAGGAAGGCAATCGCCTTCGCGCGATTTACGGACCGGAAAATGTATTTGATTTCAGCCTTGGAAATCCAAGTGTTCCCGCACCGGATTGTGTTCGTCAGGCCATTATTGATCTGGTAAATGAGGAAGAGCCGACAGTTCTCCATGGCTATATGAGCAATGCAGGATTCGAGGATGTTCGCCAGACAATTGCAGAGTCCCTGAACCGTCGATTTGGCACTTCTTTTGCAGCAAAAAATCTGATCATGACAGTTGGTGCAGCCAGCGGATTGAACGTAGCATTTAAGACAATCCTGAATCCTGGAGAAGAGGTGATCGTTTTTGCACCTTATTTTCTGGAGTATGGTGCATATGTACGCAATTATGACGGCAATCTTGTGGAAATCTCACCGGATACTACCACATTCCAGCCGAATCTGAAGGAATTTGAGGAGAAAATCACACCGAAGACCCGTGCTGTCATTGTGAATACTCCTCACAATCCGACTGGAGTTGTTTATTCAGAAGAAACAATCAGGAAACTTGCGTCAATTCTGGAAGCGAAGCAGAAAGAATTTGGCACAGTGATTTACCTGATTTCTGATGAGCCATATAGAGAACTGGCCTATGACGGCGTACAGGTACCCTATCTGACAAAATATTATGCAAATACAATCGTAGGCTATTCCTACAGCAAATCCCTTTCTCTTCCAGGTGAGCGTATCGGTTATCTGGTTATTCCAGACGAGGCAGACGGAAGCGAGGAACTGATCGCAGCAGCAGCCATTGCTAATCGTACTATCGGCTGCGTAAATGCTCCATCCCTGATCCAAAAAGTAATCGCGAAATGCGTAGATGCAGAGGTAGATGTGGCAGCTTACGACAAGAACCGCCTTGCTCTTTACAATGGACTGAAAGAACTGGGATTTGAATGTATTAAGCCACAGGGAGCGTTCTATTTATTCGTGAAATCTCCAGTTACAGATGAAAAAGCCTTCTGCGAAGCTGGCAAAAAATACAATATCCTTATGGTGCCGGGAAGCTCCTTTGCCTGCCCTGGATATGTAAGACTGGCTTATTGTGTATCGTATGACACGATTATGAACTCTTTGCCCCAGTTTGGAAAATTAGCAGAAGAATTCGGGCTGAAAGCATGATTTCTGTGTACCGCAAAATGTGTAGCAGTGAAGGTACTGAACAGTTACAATATGATATATAAAGTACGGTTAAAGATATGCTGTTAAAGCTTAAAGCCTGTTTGAAAAATCAGTAAATGGGAGGAAGTTATGTCCAGTTTATATATCGTAATTCCGGCATATAATGAATCGGAGAATATTGAGAAAACCATTGACCAGTGGTACCCAGTAGTGGAACGTCATAACGATGAGGGAAATTCCAGACTGGTGATTATTAACGATGGAAGTAAAGACAACACCTACGAACTTCTGCAGAAATGCGCTGCTACAAGACCACTTCTTGTCCCTCTGGATAAGCCAAACGGCGGTCACGGCCCTACAGTACTTTATGGATATCGCTATGCCATCCGTCAGAAAGCCGATTATATTTTCCAGACTGATTCAGACGGTCAGACGAACCCTGACGAATTCGAGCCATTTTGGAACCAGAGGGGTCGGTATGATGCAATAATCGGTAGCCGCGCTGTACGTGGCGACGGAAAATCCAGAAAATTCGTAGAGAATGTTGTATGCTTTCTGCTGAGAATGATCTTCGGTGTAAAAGTTTCCGACGCCAATGCGCCGTACCGCCTGATGAAATCCAGCCTGGTAGCCAAATATATCGACAAACTCCCGGAAGACTTCAACATTCCCAACATTATGTTTACTACATACTTTGTCCACTACAAAGAAAAAGTACAATTCATAGACATCACCTTCAAACCCAGACAGGGCGGAACTAATTCCATTAATGTGAAGAAGATTGTGAAAATTGGCTGGAAGGCTGTGAAGGACTTCTATAAACTAAAGAAAGAGCTTTAGAGCTTGCTATATACAAAAAGAGCAGATAAATCTTACTCAACCTAAGATCTATCTGCTCTATTTTCTTATAATCCCTTACGCATTTTTCTTAATAGAAGCTCTCTTACGATCACGGGAATCCAGAATCTTCTTACGGATACGAAGGCTGCTTGGAGTAACCTCCAGAAGCTCATCTGTATCGATAAACTCAATAGCCTGCTCCAAACTGAGAACTCTTGGCGGAGTCAGTTTCAGTGCCTCATCAGCAGAAGAGGAACGAGTATTGGTCAGATGCTTGGTCTTGCAGATATTCAGCTCGATATCCTCTGCCTTGCCATTCTGTCCGATAACCATACCACTGTAAACCTTTGCGCCAGGTCCGATAAATAAAGTTCCACGCTCCTGAGCTGCAAACAGACCATAAGTAACAGCCTCGCCGCCCTCGAAAGCAATCAGGGAACCCTGTTTACGATACTGGAAATCTCCCTTATATGGAGAATAGCCATCAAAAATAGTATTGATAATACCAGTTCCCTTTGTGGAAGTAAGGAAATTTCCTCGGAAACCAATCAGTCCACGGGAAGGAATGTGGAACTCAAGACGAACGGAACCGTCGCTTGCAGTGCTCATTCCCTGCAGTTCACCCTTACGCTCGCTGAGCATCTGGATAACGGTACCGGAAAATTCCTCCGGAACATCAATGTAGGCAATTTCCATTGGCTCTAATTTCTTGCCACGTTCATCAATTTTGTAAAGTACCTCTGGCTTGCTGACTGCAAATTCATATCCCTCACGTCTCATATTCTCAATAAGAACGGAAAGATGAAGCTCACCACGTCCGGAAACCTTAAAGCACTCAGTTGTCTCAGTGTCTTCTACGCGAAGGCTGACATCTGTGTTCAACTCTCTGTAAAGTCTGTCACGGAGATGACGGGAGGTGATGTATTTACCCTCCTGTCCTGCAAGCGGGCTGTCATTTACCAGGAAGTTCATGGCGATAGTCGGCTCAGAAATCTTCTGGAATGGAATTGCCTCCGGGTTATCTCCGCCGCAAAGGGTATCTCCGATATGAATTTCAGCAATACCGGAAATTGCAACAATTGATCCGATAGTTGCCTCTTTTACCTCAACTTTATTCAGACCGTCAAACTCATAAAGCTTGCTGATCTTAACCTTCTGTTTTTTGTCCGGATCGTGGTGGTTCAGAAGAGTAAGCTCCTGGTTTACGGCAATAGTGCCGCTCTCGACCTTACCAACGCCGATACGTCCAACATATTCGTTATAATCAATGGTACTGATCAGTACCTGTGTGTCTGCATCCGGGTCTCCCTCCGGAGCCGGAATGTATTTCAGAATAGCCTCAAACAGCGGCTCCATGTTCTCTGGTGTATCCTTCAGATCCAGAACAGCGTGTCCTGTTTTTGCAGATGCATAGAGGAATGGGCAGTCGAGCTGCTCATCGGAAGCACCAAGATCCATAAGAAGTTCCAGAACCTCGTCAACAACCTCGTCTGGCCTTGCTTCTGGACGGTCTATCTTATTAATGCAGACGATTACGTGCAGATCCAGCTCAAGAGCTTTTTTCAGAACGAATTTGGTCTGAGGCATAGCGCCTTCGAAAGCGTCAACCAGAAGGATAACGCCGTCTACCATTTTCAGTACACGCTCAACCTCGCCGCCGAAGTCAGCATGTCCTGGGGTATCGATAATGTTGATCTTTGTGTCTTTGTAATGAACTGCTGTGTTCTTGGAGAGAATTGTGATACCACGCTCTCTCTCAATATCGTTGGAGTCCATGACACGTTCCTGAACCTCCTGATTGGCACGGAAAACACCGCTCTGTTTCAGAAGCTGGTCTACCAGAGTGGTTTTACCATGGTCAACGTGGGCAATGATGGCTACGTTACGTACATCTTCGCGTTTCGTCTTCATAAAAATCGAAATCCTTTCTTTATCGGGCAGAGGAATTCTGCCTCTTTCTTTCCATATTAATGTAGTTTCTTCTTTATATTGTCCAAAACCTCAGTTTACCACATTTTTCGCGAATTACAAGGTGTTGAAAAAAAATTTTTTAATTTCTATGAAAAAAATATTTTAAATTTCTGGTTCTAAACAGGGTGATTTTCTCATAGATATTATAGACCAACAAGTAAGACAAGTATCATATGATACCAGTGTCAAAAGGTCAAAAAGCTGTTCGTGCTCGCACGATAAGGCTTTTGAGCTTGGGACACGCCAAATATGAGAAAGTAGCGATTTACGCAGTAAATCAGCGGATTTCGAATATTTGGAGGATTGCGGGAGCAGCGTAGCTGCGTAGCAATCCGGGTATCAAATGAGTGTCAAAAGATCTTTTGACACTCATATCATCATATGTCTGCAGAAAAAAGTGAAAATAAGGAAGGAGAACTACAACATGGCAGATAAAATTATTGAAAACAATCAGGTTTCCATCACGGGAAAAATCGTTACAGGTTTCACATTCAGCCACCAGGTTTACGGAGAAGGATTTTATACCATGGATCTTCTGGTAAAGAGGCTTAGCGATTCTGAAGACAGGATTCCGGTGATGGTATCTGAAAGGCTGGTGGACGTTACCCAGGATTACGTGGGACAGTATGTGGAAATTCACGGACAGTTCCGTTCCTATAACCGTCATGAAGAAAAACACAACCGGCTGGTGCTTTCCGCATTTGCACGGGAATTGAAATTTCTGGAAGAAGAGGATTCTCTGGCACCGGTAAACCAGATTTTCCTGGACGGATATATCTGTAAGCCGCCTGTTTACCGGAAAACACCGCTGGGAAGAGAGATTGCCGATCTGCTTCTTGCAGTGAACCGACCTTATGGAAAATCAGATTACATACCGTGTATTTGCTGGGGACGAAATGCCCGCTATGCTTCAGCCTTTGAAGTGGGCGGTCATGTACTGATCTGGGGCAGGATCCAAAGCAGGGAATACATGAAGCGCATCGGGGAAAATGAGACACAGAAGAGAATCGCTTATGAGGTATCGGTGAGCAAGCTGGAGTATGTGTAAACCAACCGAAGTGGCGGGAAATACGCCATGGTCTGCCAGTTACTTTATGGAAGGCAGCCAGCCCGATTTTTCTCCAAGTTTCTTCTGCTTGCATTTCTGCTGGTTTTGCGGTAATATAAACATATTAAAAATGGCGCAGTTTGCGGTTCTTATTTGCAAAGCGCGATATCTGGAATATAATGAACGGTATCATTTGCGGAGACGGCATTGCGAGGAATGTTATTGATCTATGGCAGACGGTAACATTATTTTTAACAATAAGAGGAATCAGTATGGAAAAAGAAATAACAGAAGTATATTGCGGAAATGGCAGAGGTAAGACCACACTGGCAATTGGTCAGGCACTGCGGGCATCTTCTCAGGGCAAAAGTGTGATCATCATTCAGTTCCTGAAAGGAAATGAACGGCGTGAGCTGGACTTTCTGGAAGAACTGGATCAGCTGGATATCAAGATCTTCCGCTTCGAAAAGATGGAGAGCTGTTACGACCAGTTGAATGAGGAAGAGCAGGCTGAAGAGGAGCGCAATATTCTCAATGGTTTAAATTTTGCCCGTAAAGTGATTGCTACACAGGAATGTGATTTCCTGGTACTGGATGAAATTCTGGGACTTCTGGATAAGCATATTGCTACTGTTGATATGGTTGTCGGGCTTTTGAAACAGAAGGACGAATCCATGCATTTGATACTTACGGGAAATCGGGTAGACCCTGGCATTTTGGATTATGTGGACAGTGTGACTACCATTACCACTCTTGGAAGAGAGCAGAACTCATGATAAGGATGAATAGGAGGAAATAATATGGCAATTTTCAAAGGTGCAGCCGTTGCAATTGTAACCCCGATGCATGAAGATGGAAAGGTAAATTATGAGAAACTGGAAGAACTTCTGGAATATCAGATTGCGAACAGCACAGATGCAATCGTTATCTGTGGCACTACAGGCGAGTCTTCTACATTGACACATGGAGAACATCTCCAGACCATCAAATTTGCAATTGACAAGGTAGCTGGAAGAGTTCCTGTTATTGCAGGTACCGGTTCTAATTGCACAGAGACTGCAGTTATGATGTCTCAGGAAGCTGCTTCTTATGGCGCTGATGCACTTCTGATTGTGACTCCATATTACAACAAGGCAAGCCAGAAGGGTCTTATCCGTCATTATACAGAGATTGCCAATTCTGTACCGGAAACTCCGATCATTATGTATAATGTGCCAAGTCGTACAGGCTGCAATATTCAGCCTGCTACAGCAGTTGCTCTTGCGAAGAATGTGAAGAACATTGTGGGAATCAAGGCTGCAAGCGGAGATCTTTCCCAGATTGCCAAGATGATGTCCATGGCTGACGGAGCTCTTGAGCTCTATTCCGGAAATGATGACCAGGTACTTCCGATCCTTTCCCTTGGCGGACTTGGAGTAATCTCTGTTTTATCCAATGTTGCTCCGAAGAATACACATGACATGGTTATGAAATTTATGGAGGGAGACCTTGCTGGTGCTGCCAGACTTCAGCTTGAGGCTGTTCCGCTTATCAATGCACTGTTCTGCGAGGTAAACCCGATTCCGGTTAAGACTGCCCTGAACCTGATGGGCTGGAAAGTGGGACCGACCCGTATGCCTCTTTGTGAGATGGAGCCGGAGAATGAGGAGAGACTGAAAAAAGCTCTTGCTGATTACGGAATTAAGCTTGCATAAATAATGTTGAAATCCCGGACAGAGCCTGTCAGCTCTGGTGTGCGGCAGCATATTGTCTGACAGCGGCTGACGGGATTTCTTTGTAATATGTAAGCAGAGAAAAACAGAGCGCGTATATTGTTGAAATAATTTTTACAAGCTCGTTAATTTACAGTAAGAAAGGAAAAAATAAAATGGTTAAAATTATCATGCACGGATGTAACGGTCATATGGGACAGGTTATTTCCAATATTGTTGAGAAGGATGCAAATGCCCAGATCGTAGCAGGAATCGACATTGCAGACCAGGGGAAAAACAGCTATCCGGTATTTACAAACATCGACGATTGCCAGGTGGAAGCAGATGCTGTTATCGATTTTTCCTCCCCGAAGGCTTTTGATAAGCTGATGGACTACTGCGAGAAGAAAAATATGCCGGTAGTTCTTTGCACCACAGGTTTAAGTGAAGAGCAGCTTGCAAGAGTAGAAGAGAGTGCAAAAAAGATCGCCGTTCTGAAATCTGCCAACATGTCCCTTGGAATCAATACTCTTTTGAAACTGGTTCAGGATGCAGCTAAGGTTTTGGCAGCAGCTGGTTTTGACATGGAGATTGTAGAGAAGCACCATAACCTGAAAGTGGATGCACCAAGCGGAACAGCTCTTGCCCTTGCAGATAGTCTGAACGAGGCAATGGACAACCAGTATCATTACGTATATGACCGCAGCCAGAGAAGAGAGAAACGTGACGCTAAGGAGATCGGTATTTCCGCAGTTCGCGGAGGCTCTATTGTCGGCGAGCATGAAGTGATTTTTGCCGGACCGGATGAAGTGATCGAATTTAAGCACACAGCATACTCTAAGGCTGTATTTGGCAAGGGTGCTGTAGAAGCAGCGAAATATCTTGCCGGAAAACCAGCTGGAAGATATGATATGAGCAACGTGATCGAAGGTTAACAGAAATATACAAAAATTGTAAAATGCATACAAAATAATTGTTGAATTTATGGATTTACAGATAGCAATGTGTTTGCTATAATTCCATCATAAGTTGCAACGGAGCAAACTACTTAGAGAGTTTGCTCCGTTTTTTGCGTTTATGGTATGGCAGGTCAGAGTATTTGCTGATAAAGCATTTTTGCACTTGTTTCCATAACGTACCGAAACTTCATAAGAGAGAAATGCAATATCGCATTTCTGCCATGCAGAAAGGGCTGCCACAGGGCGGTCCTTTTTGCGTTAGTAAAGCTGGAAATCGGGATAGCATAACTGCGCAGGCTGTTATTGTCCACTTTGGAAACGATAACAGAAGACTATCTGTACCGGTGAGAGTCAGAGAGGAGAAATTATTATGAGAAAAACAGCAAAAGCAATGGCACTTCTTACAGCAGCTTCTATGATTATGACAGCTTTTACCCCGGTTTACGCAGAGAGTACAGATACAGAGGACACGGCAGCAGTTGACTGGGAAAACGGTGAAAATATTAAAGCAATTAAGGAGAAAGGTGTGATCACCGTCGCAACCGGAACTTATGTACCATTTGAATACAGAGATGATGACGACAATATTGTAGGTTTTGATATTGACCTGGCACAGTATATTGCAGACAAGCTTGGAGTTGACATGGAAGTGACAGATATGGAATTCCAGTCCATTGTTCCTTCTATCCAGAATGGGGAGTATGATTTTTCCATTGCAGCAATGTATAAGACAGACGAAAGATGCGAGGTTGTGGATATGTCCAAATCCTACTGCGACAGTGGTATGATCCTTGCCGTGAAAGAAGATTCAGAGTATGCAGATACCGTTAAGAGTCTGGCTGACTGCGATGGTCTGAAGGTTGCCGTAAAAGAGGGGGCAACTTCTTATAACGTAGCACAGAGCTTCCTGGATGAGAATCCGGATGTTTCCTATGAGATTGTTCAGTACAAGGATACAGTAGGATGCGTATCTGACCTTTTGGCAGGCCGTGTGGATGTTGTGGTAAACGATCTTCTGAACCAGAAGATTCTTTCCCAGGAATATGAAGGTGCCAAGATCGTGTGTGATCCATTTACCCATGCAGAGAACGCCATCGCCGTACAGAAGGGAAAAGATGATCTGCTTGCATTTATCAATGAATGTATTGACGAGTATTATGCAGACGGCACTTATGATACACTCTGGACAAAATGGATCGATGCTTCCGGCGAGGGAGAAGAAGCAGCTGCAGCAGAAGATGCGGAAACCGCTGAATAAAGCATAATAGTGAAAGGACTGAACAGTTACAATAAAACACAGATATGTTTCTATGCAGAAAGCGCGTTACTGGTCACTCCGTGACCAGTAATACCGGAAAAGTAAGGAAGAAAGGATAAACCGGCTATAATTACTGGTCACAGGGGAAATAGTATGGTAACATTGAAATGGTCACTTGTATTTGACAAAATGACATCACTGCTCCAGGGATGCGCAGTGACGATGGAAATATCGGTTCTCACGCTTATTTTTGGTACAATTCTGGGCGTTATGCTTGCGTTGATGAGGGACAGCCACATAAAAGTAGTATCCAGACTGGCACAGCTGTACATCTGGATCTGGAGAGGAACCCCACTGATGGTGCAGGCATTTCTGATCTATTTCGGCTTGCCAAACCTGGGCATTACTTTCAGCGCTATGACAGCAGGTGTGCTTTCCATGTCTTTAAATACAGGCGCATACATTGCAGAAATTGTCCGTTCCGGTATCCATGCTATTGACCCGGGCCAGAGAGAAGTAGCCAAAGCACTTGGAATGCCCTGGCATCTGGAAATGCTTCGAATTGTGGCACCACAGGCAACCAAGATCTGCATTCTTCCTCTTGTAAACCAGTTTATTGCCACCATCAAAAATACTTCTATTTTGTCCGCCATCACTTTGACAGAGCTGACAAGAGAGGGAACCTTGATCGCTTATAATTCTTTCCATTATTTTGAACCGTACATAGCTGTTGCGGTATTATATCTGATCCTGACAACTATATTTACCCAGATTGCAGGAGTTTTGGAAAGGAGGATGGCATAAATGGCAGAAGATGTTATTTTAAGTGTAAAAAATATCAGCAAAAGCTTTGGGAATCTTCAGGTGCTGAAGGAAATCAGTTTTGACATACATAAAGGGGAAAAGATTGCAATCCTTGGTCCTAGCGGTTCTGGTAAATCCACAATTCTCCGGTGTATCAACCAGCTGGAAACCTACGACAGCGGCGAAATCGATTATATGGGAAAACCTGTGAATTCCGGTCAGGCACTGCATGAGCTGCGGCAGCATATTGGAATGGTTTTCCAGAAATTTAACGTTTTTACCCATATGAGTGTGCTGCAGAATGTGATCGAGGCACCGGTTCATGTGAAAAAAGTCCCCAAACAGGAGGCAATTGCAAAGGCAAAAGATTTGCTGAAAATGGTTGGGCTGGAAGGCAGGGAAGAGGCAATGGCTAAGAATCTTTCCGGCGGCCAGCAGCAGAGGGTTGCAATCGCAAGAGCAATGGCCATGAATCCGGAAGTGATCCTTTTTGATGAGCCTACAAGCGCACTGGATCCAGAGCTGGTTGGAGAGGTTTTAAGTGTTATCCGTAAAGTAGCAGCAGAAGGAGTATCCATGGTTATCGTCACCCATGAGATGAATTTTGCCAGAGAAGTAGCGGATCGGATTTTGTTTATGGAAGATGGCGTGATCGTGGAGGATGCGCCTCCAGAAGAGTTTTTTGAGCATCCGAAGAATGATCGTATTCGTCAGTTTATCAGGAAAGTTGAGGAAAGGTAATTCGGGATGGACTATATAATCAAAGATGGCTGGATCGTAAATGGGAAAAAGGAAAAGCCATTTCATGGAGATCTTGTAATAGAAAATGGGAAAATTGCGGAAGTGGGAACTCATGTGGAGATTCCAGCCGATTTTCCAAAAGAGCGTGTTTTGAATGCGGCCGGTGGTTATATAACCCCCGGCTTCCTTGACATTCACAGACACGGAGACTGGCAGGCTTTTGGAAACGGGGATGATGAGCTTTTGAACCGGCAGGGAATGACGACTGTGGTGAATGGAAACTGTGGGCTTTCGGTGGCTCCGGCTGGGGAGAAATTTGGGAAAGAGATTGCCGGATTTCTCAGCAGTGTGACAGGGGATTTTCGTTGGAGAAAAAATGAAAAGATAGATGATACAGAAGATGTATTTTCCTCAAAAAAGAAAGGGGAGTCTTGCGGAATTTCAGCGAAGGAAAGCGAGATAGATGCCTTTAGAATTATGTCAACTATGTCTGCCTATCTGTCAGCTCTTGGAAAGGAAACGCGTAGCGTCAACACTGGAATGCTTGCAGGAAATGGAACCATCCGCGCCGGTGTAAAAGGCTATGCTCCGGGGAAGCTTTCCAAGGAAGAATTACACCAGGTTTGGAAGGCTGTGGAGGAAGCTCTGTCGGCAGGAGCGCTTGGAATCAGCCTTGGAATTGCCTATGCCCCGGAATTTGAATATGACAGAGATGGGCTTGTGGAAGCACTGCAGCCCTTGAAGGGGACGGACATTCCCATTACCACCCATATCCGAAATGAAGGAGATGGAATCCTGCTGGCTCTGCAGGAAGTGATTTCTGTGGCGGAAGAGCTGCAGATTCCCTTGCATGTGAGCCATATGAAATGCATCGGACGGAAAAACTGGAAGGAGACTCCGGTGAAGATCCTGAAACTGTTTGACCAGGCAGCAGAGCGGGGGGGAAAGGTGGATTTTGACCTGTATCCCTATCTGACTGGTTCCACCCAGCTGGTACATCTTCTTCCGCCACAGTTTCAGGAGGGCGGTATCGATGCAATCTGTGCAAGGCTGGCAGATCCGTCTTGCAGGAAAGAGATTACGAAGGTGCTGAAGCAGCCTTCCGATATTTTTGAGAACATTGTGGAGCTGGCTGGCTTTGACATGATCTATGCCAGCACTTTACATACGGAGAAATTCGGCAGCTTTGCAGGACAGTCTATTGCAAAAATCGCAGAACAGTTTGGACAGGATCCTTATGATACCCTGTATGACATCCTCCTGGCAGAGCGCTGTCAGGTTACCATGCTGGATACCATTGCCTCAGAAGAGGACATGCTGTATTTTCTGAAAGACAGCCGGGCAAATCTGATTTCAGATGCGATCTATCCCGCAGGGGGCAAATATCACCCCAGAGTTTATGGGGCTTTTCCAAAGTTGCTAACCGACTATGTGCGTGATAAAAAGGTCTTTTCCATAGAAGATGCTGTATATAAAATGACAGCAAAACCGGCGCATGTTCTGGGGCTCCCTCTGGGAACTCTGGAAAAAGGAATGCCCGCAGATATCAATGTATTTCATCTGGACCAGTTAAGCGTTCACGCAGATTTCCAGAATCCAAACCAGTACTGTACAGGATTTGATTATGTGCTGGTGGGCGGTGAGATCGCGGTGGAACAGGATGTGTGGAGAAATTCCAAAAGCGGCAGGATCGTGCGGAAACAACAGTGATAAGCGAAGAAGGGAAATGTCCGGATTGACGGATTTTTAAATTGTAAATTTCTTCCAGAATAGTTTCTTTCTCATCTGTACATATTAGGAGCATACAGCAATGTTTACTGTTCGCAGGCTGAGTTCCGCCAGGCGGAACGGTCATTTTCGCGAAAGTGGACAGTAACGTGTTTTCAGCTGAAAATAAGAAAAGGAGACAGATGAGATGAAAAAAATGAAACGAATGCTCATAGGTACTTTGCTGGTATTTACATTATGTATGCTTACAGCCTGTGGAAATGACAATAACAATGCAGCGGATGAGGTTCAAAATAATGCAAATGAGGATGCCATTGATAAGGATAACGTGGAGGATGGAACTGCAGAGGATGAAAAGTTGGATGACGCGGGCGACAGCGTAAATAATGGTGCAGACGGAGCTGGAACTGCTGATACCGCAGTACCAGATGATGCAGGCACTGCTGGAGATGCAGATGTTCCCGGTGATAATGTGACAGACAATAACAATTCCGTTTCCGGTGCCCTTGGCGAAGGTGTAGAAGAATTAGGCGATGGAGTAGCTGACGGTGTCCGTGATGTTGGTGAAGGTGTGGGCAACGCAGTAGAAGGTGTTGGAGATGCTGTGGATAATGCGGCGAATGGAAGATAATAAAAAATAGAGGTAAAATGAAAAGGTGTTGAATGAAGAGAGGTGTTTCATTCAACGCCTTTTTGTGATATGATTTCAATAAATTTGTGAGCAAAATACAGGATAGCTACAACTTAATTACAAATGCAAGAAAAGGAGGATCATCATGAAATTTCGTCCATGCATAGATATACATAATGGAAAGGTAAAGCAGATCGTAGGAGGAAGCCTGAAGGATGCGGGAAACCAGGCACAGGAGAATTTTGTGTCAGAGCAGGATGCAGCTTTTTATGCTTCCTTATATAAAGAAAAAGGTCTGAAGGGAGGACATATTATCCTTCTGAACAGTGCGGATTCTGAATACTTCCAGGCTACGAAAGCCCAGGCCATGCTGGCCCTTGGCGCGTATCCAGGAGGTCTTCAGATCGGAGGCGGTGTAAACCCGGACAATGCGGCAGATTATCTTGCTGCTGGAGCCAGTCATGTGATCGTCACCTCCTATGTGTTCCGTGATGGCCATATTTCCTGGAAAAATCTGGAGAAGATGGTAGATGCGGCTGGAAAAGAACACCTTGTTCTTGATCTCAGCTGCCGTAAAAAAGAAGATGCATACTATGTAGTCACAGACCGTTGGCAGAAATTTACAGAGGAGGAGGTAACTCTGGAACTGATGGAAAAGCTGGGTGCCTATTGCGATGAATTTCTCATCCATGCAGTGGATGTGGAGGGCAAGGCAAAAGGTATAGAAGTTTCCCTGGCGAAGCTTCTGGGAAAATATGAAGGTCATCCTGTGACCTACGCCGGCGGTGTTGGAAGCGTGGAGGATATCCAGCTCCTGAAACAGGCAGCAGGAGGAAAAGTGGATGTGACGGTAGGAAGCGCCCTGGATCTGTTCGGTGGCACCATACCATTTGAAAAATTGATAGGTAATTTATAAATGTGAAAAAATTCGTAATTTTTTCAGAAAATGATGTTAATTTTTAGAGTAATGTGTTATAATATACCCATCAAACAGCAAAGGGGATGGAAGCATGAAATTCATTATCAGCGGAAAGAACATCACAGTGACAGACGGGCTTCGTACAGCAGTAGAGGATAAGCTCGGTAAACTGGAAAGGTATTTCACTCCTGACACTGAAGTTGTCGTAACTCTTAGTGTAGAAAAAGAAAGACAGAAAATCGAGGTGACGATCCCGGTTAAGGGCAACATCATCCGTTCCGAGCAGGTCAGCAACGATATGTATGTATCAATCGACCTTGTAGAGGAAGTAATTGAACGTCAGCTCAGGAAATACAAGAACAAGATCGTAGATAAGCAGCAGTCAGCTGCCAACTTCCAGAAAGCATATCTGGACAAGGATTATGAAGAGGACGAAGAGGTTAAGATCATTCGTACCAAGAAATTCGATATCAAGCCTATGTATCCAGAAGATGCATGTGTCCAGATGGAACTTCTTGGACATAATTTCTTCGTATTCTGCAATGCAGAGACTGATCAGGTGAATGTAGTTTACAAGCGTAAGGGGAATACCTACGGACTGATTGAGCCGGAGGATTAATAGAGATATATCTGTTTGAAAAATAAAACAGGTGAATAGGAAGGGCATGTGAAAAAACGAAAGTTTTTTCACATGCCCTTGTTTTTTTGCTTTGACGGAGCAGCTGGAATTGGTCTGGCACTGCTGCAGCTTCATCTGGCAGAAACGGATCAGTATCATGTGACCAGATTTCTGGATGATCCGTTCCCTGATGAAAAAATTATAAAAGTTTGAATTTTAAAGTAATTCTTCAGCAAGCTCCCTGGCGGATAGTACGCGGACAGGGAGCTTGCTTTCGTCATAAATACTGTAGGCCAGAAATCCGGTTCCATTTTCTAATGGGATGGTATGGGTGTGCATATCCGGATGCAGAGTGAGAATCTCCCGGAAATTTCCGGTGATCCCTTCTCCGGTAAGTTTGACGGCGCTTTCCTTCATAGCCCAGATCCGGCAGAAATCCTGGGGGGACTTTAGGAAAATAAGCTCCTCCTGAGTGCAGACTCTTCGGATAAGAGATTCCCGGGGCTCGGTGAGCTTCTGGATATCCAGACCAATTTCCCTGTCATGCAAGGCACAGCCTACGAAATTTCCGCTGTGGCTGAGATTAAAAAACGGCATATTTTCCCCACGGAAAAATGGTTTCCCAGAAGAGGTTTTCTGGAAATCCGGGATTTCCCGGAAACCATATTCCTGTTTAAGTCCATAACGCAAAAGCAGCCAGGCCAGGGCAGAACGCTTCTGGTCTTCCGGCAATTTAAAATGCTGAACATATTCCCTGCGTGCAACAGGCAATGAGAAAATCATCTGGTGAAGCAATTCGTTTGAAATTAAGTCCAGTTCCTGAAAAAGATAAATCATATAAAAATTCTCCTAAAACATAAAATAATTTGAGGCTGATTTGGGGTATAAATTCATTTTACTTTAATATATCATATGGGAGACATATTTTGTTCATCAAATATTTATTGTTTTCCATGACAAAAAGTGTTAAAATAGACTGGTATGTTAAACAAAATAAATAATTTTAAATGAAATGAAATCAGTTATATTACACAATATAGCATCTAAAAAGATAGACAGGAGTATAAAAGCTAAATGAACATGTTTTCAAAAGTTTTCGGAACCCGCAGCCAGCGAGAGGTTAAGCGTATCATGCCTCTCGTTAAGAAAATCGAGGATCTGCGTCCCGAAATGCAGAAATTAACCGACGAAGAACTTCGTGGTAAGACAAGAGAGTTTAAGAAACGCCTGGAAGAGGGAGCTACCCTGGATGATCTTTTACCAGAGGCATTTGCTACCGTCCGTGAGGCTGCCAAGCGAGTACTTGGAATGGAGCATTTCGAAGTACAGCTCATCGGTGGAATCGTACTTCATCAGGGCCGTATCGCCGAGATGAAAACTGGTGAAGGTAAGACCCTTGTAGCTACATTGCCTTCCTATCTGAATGCCCTGGAGGGCAAAGGTGTTCACGTTGTCACAGTCAATGATTACCTGGCGAAACGTGATGCCGACGAGATGGGACAGGTTCACAGATTCCTTGGGCTGACTGTAGGCGTAGTTCTGAACGACATGAAGCCGGAAGAACGCCGCGAGGCATATAACTGTGATATTACTTATGTTACAAATAACGAACTTGGATTTGACTATCTTCGTGATAACATGGTTATCTACAAGGAGCAGCTGGTACAGCGTGACCTTCACTACTGTATCATCGACGAGGTCGACTCCATTTTAATCGATGAGGCTCGTACTCCTCTGATCATTTCCGGTCAGAGCGGCAAGTCCACCAAGCTGTATGAGGTTTGCGATATCCTTGCACAGCAGCTGGAGCGTGGAGAAGCCAGCCATGAGATGACCAAGATGGCAGCTATCATGGGTGAGGAAGTTATCGAGACCGGTGACTTTGTTGTAAATGAGAAGGATAAGATTGTCAACCTTACCGAGCAGGGTGTGAAGAAGGTTGAGAAATTCTTCAGTATTGAGAATCTTGCAGATCCGGAGAACCTTGAGATCCAGCACAATATCATCCTTGCACTTCGTGCTCATAATCTGATGCACCGTGACCAGGATTACGTTGTAAAAGATGACGAGGTTATGATTGTTGATGAGTTTACCGGACGTATCATGCCGGGCCGTCGTTATTCGGATGGTCTCCACCAGGCAATCGAGGCAAAAGAGCATGTTAAGGTAAAACGCGAGAGCAAAACCCTTGCAACCATCACCTTCCAGAACTTCTTTAACAAATACGATAAGAAAGGCGGTATGACCGGTACTGCCCTTACTGAGGAGAAAGAGTTCCGTGATATCTATGCTATGGACGTTGTTGAGATCCCGACCAATAAGCCGGTTCAGCGTAAGGATTTAGACGATGCCGTATATATGACCAAGAAAGAGAAATTCAATGCAGTTGTCCAGTCTGTAAAGGAAGCTCATGAGAAGCAGCAGCCTGTACTGGTTGGTACTATTACCATTGAGACTTCTGAGCTCATCAGCCGTATGCTGAAGAGAGAAGGGATTCCGCACAATGTATTGAATGCCAAGTTCCATGAGCTTGAGGCTGAGATCGTAGCACAGGCTGGTCAGGCCGGTGCCGTTACCATCGCAACCAATATGGCAGGTCGTGGTACGGATATTAAGCTTGACGATGTATCAAGAGCAGCCGGCGGTCTGAAGATTATCGGTACAGAGCGTCATGAGTCCAGACGTATTGATAACCAGCTGCGTGGACGTTCCGGACGTCAGGGAGATCCAGGAGAATCTCGTTTCTATATTTCTCTTGAGGACGATCTGATGCGTCTGTTCGGATCTGAGCGTCTGATGAAGGTGTTCACATCTCTTGGTGTAGCTGAGAATGAGCAGATTGAGCATAAGATGCTTTCCAACGCCATCGAGAAGGCACAGGAGAAAATCGAGTTTAACAACTTCGGTATTCGTAAGAATCTTCTTGATTACGACCAGGTTAACAATGAGCAGCGTGAGATCATCTACAAAGAGCGCCGCCAGGTGCTGGATGGCGAGAACATGCGCGATGCCATCTACAAGATGATTACAGATATTGTAGATAATGCAGTAGATATGTGTTTCTCTGAGGATGTAGATTCTGAAGAGTGGGATCTGAATGAGTTCAACAGTGTTCTCCGTCAGATCATCCCAATCGAGCCGCTTACAGCTGAGAAGGTTAAGGGTAAGAAAAAGAATGAGATGAAGCATCTGATCAAGGAGGAGGCTGTGAAGCTTTACGAGGCGAAGGAGTCCGAATTCCCGGAGCCAGAGCAGCTGCGTGAGCTTGAGCGCGTTATCCTTCTGAAGAGCATTGACAGCAAGTGGATGGATCACATTGATGACATGGAGATTCTCCGCCAGGGTATCGGTCTGACTGCTTATGGTCAGAGAGATCCGGTTGTTGAGTACAAGATGGCCGCATTTGATATGTTTAACAGCATGATCACTTCCATTCAGGAGGACACCGTCAGAATGCTGTATCATGTTCATGTTGAGCAGAAAATCGAGCGTGAGCAGGTGGCTAAGGTTACTGGTACTAACAAGGATGATTCCAGTGTTCGTAAGCCGGTTCAGAGAAAAGAAATTAAGGTTTATCCGAATGATCCGTGTCCTTGCGGAAGCGGTAAGAAGTACAAACAGTGCTGCGGCAGAAAGACTGCTAATGTTTAAATCAGAGTGATTATAGAGAGCGAATTTCCAGAGGCGGGAGGTCTTGGAAATTCGCTCTTTTATTGTTACATGAGAATTGCGGGAGCAGTCCTTTATAGCATCTGGCTCGGCGCAGTACCAAATTGTTTTTTATAGGCCCGGGAGAAGGTGGTATAGTCGGAGAAGCCGCTTAACTGGGCGGCCTTCAGGATGGGGGTGCCTTCGGAAATTTTTGTGCGGGCGAGAAGAAGGCGCTTGCTAATGATGTAGTTGTGGATGGTATAACCGGTTTCCTCCTTGAATTTCCGCATCATGTGATACTTGCTCAGGTAGTATTTCCGCGAAAGGGTTTCAATGGAAAGATCTTCAGTAAGGTTATGGTTAATATAACGGAGAAGCTCTTCTATCTGGGAATCACTGCTGTAGGAGCGAGTGTCGTAAATGTACTGCTTTTCCAGAAAAATGCGGTTTACATAAACCATGAACTGGGTAAAAAGAGCTGAGCCAAGAAGCTCGCTTCCAAATTTTTCGTCTTTCAAGGCAGCTTCCAGTTCGTAGAGAAGCTGCTTTAATTTTTCCTGAGAGTCAGAGTCCAGACGGATTAGATTGTAACTCCGGTCAATCGCCTTCTGAAAACAGCGGAGTAGTTCTGTGGATTTGATGTCATCGCGGATCCATAGTACAAAACGTTCGTATGGAACCGAAAAATCAATTTCCGGTTTGTGTATGGCGTGACGGTTCACAAGGAGAATGTCCCAGGGCTTCAGGTAGTAGGACTTTCCCTCAATGTGGTAGGCTGCCTTTCCGGAAAGAAAGATGATCACCTTGTGAAAATCATGATAATGGTAGGAAAATTCTCGCTTGGTCTGATCCTTGATGTGAAAAAGCCGGAAATCCTGCTCCAGATAGCCGGTTTTTTCAGTAGGCTCATTGAAAGAATTCATATGTTATGGCTCCTGTTTTAACTATAGTGTGTATGGAACCGCAAACTTTGCTTGCAGCTACGTTTGCGTAGCATCATAATTCAATTCTGTGCTTGAAATATGACTTTATTATAAATGAAATACCGCATTTTTTGCAATATATTTCGCAAGTTATTCTATGTACATGGGAAAAATAAACGCTATACTGGATATATAAGATGTGATTTGAGAAAAAAGATCACGGGCGCTTCGTCAGAAAGGAATTGAAAACAATGAGAGACAGCATTATCATGACAAAATATCAGGGCTTTGGAAATGATTATCTGGTACTGGATGCGAAGAAAAACCAGCTTCAGCTGCAGGGCAAAAAAGTTGCGCTTCTTTGCCAGCGGGGGTTCGGACTTGGAGCGGATGGTGTGCTTTACGGACCAGTTGACATTAACGGAAAAATGGGAATGCGTATTTTTAATTCCGATGGAAGTGAAGCTGCAATCAGTGGAAACGGTGTCTGTATTTTTGCAAAATATCTTATGGACAATGAGTATGTTACAGAGAAAAAATTTGCCATTGAGACTTTATCCGGAACAATCGAAGTAGAGTGTCTGAATGCCAGAGCGACAGAGTTCCGCGTAAATATGGGCAAAGCCTCTTTTCTTTCCAGAGAGATTCCGGTAACTGGCGAGGTGCGTGAGGTGATCAATGAGCCATTTACATTTAACAAGAAAGAATACAAGGCAACTTGTCTCACAGTAGGAAATCCACACTGCATTATTTTCATGGATCAGGTATCTCAGGAAAAAGTAAGGGAGCTGGGGCCATATGTGGAAAATGCAGATGAGTTCCCGGAAAGAGTGAACCTGCAGATCTGCCGTCAGATTGATAAAGGAAATCTGGATATCGAGATCTGGGAGCGTGGCTCCGGTTACACAAAAGCTTCCGGTACAGGAAGCTGTGCGGCAGCCATTGCAGCCTACCGAAAAGGTCTGATGGAAAACAGAATCAATGTAAACCAGCCAGGTGGTATGATCCAGATCGACATTAAAGAAGACGGAACTATTTTTATGACAGGAACTGTTGGATATATTGCGGAGATGAGCGTGGCTGAGAGCTTTTTCTCATAGAAAGAAAATATGGTGCATATGGCGCATCCCAACGGCCGGGGCTGTGTAGCGGTAGCTACGGCGACTGACGTAGGAGCAGCAGATGAAAAATCAGACAAGTCAATATGGCAGTTGCTTAATTTTCAATGTAGGAGAATCCAGGTATAGAAGTAAGAAGACTTCCGTGCCTGGATTCTTTTTTGCTGCAAATGGGGGGATGTCTGTAAGCGATGTCATTATGCCTAAAGAGAGGAAAGCATTTTTTAAAATATGGAGACGGAATCAGCATGTTGATATACGAAACAGCCCCTCTTGTTGATAAAAAAAGTGCAATGTCTAAACTAAAAATAGATAGACATTTCTAACATAATTCTGTAAAATAAACAAAGGTTAGAAAACACTAATAATAGTTAAACAAGGAGGAAGAGAATGGCTGACAAAAAGTTATTAAGAAAAATTGCTCCGATCATTATGAGTGCAGCTGTAGCGATGACCAGTTCACCGGTTGGAGTTATGGCAGAGGAATTTATTTCTGGAGAAGCAGCTGTTGAGGTATCTGAGGAGACTACATATGGTTCTGATGAGATTTCAGACGACTATGACGAATCATCAGAGGCTGACGATTCAGCAGATTTTGGTACAGACACAGAGGATGGTTTTGAATCTGGAGAAGCCGCAGAAGAGGAGTCTGGATTTGAGGACGGCGAAACCGGAGACACAGAAGATGCTTTTTTAGCAGACACTGAGGGCGAAACCAACAATGAAGCGGGAGCTGTGAAAACAGTGGAGGATGGTCAGATCGTACTGATGAACATTCCCTATGAAGCTTTTTACAGATCTGAGTTGAAAAACAATGATGTAAAAGTAGATGCATTTACATCCGCGACGAAAGCAAAAACAAAGATGAGCGGCGTGATGAATGGAAATGCTGCTTATCATACAAGCGCGGAAGGAAATGAACTTGCAGGTGTTACTTTTCCGGTAAAAGTGAATAAAGCTTCTGATTTGGAAAATTTTAAACAGATTACAGACAGCACTACTATAGAGATTACTACGAACATGAAAGGCCAGGTAAGTACTAATACATATACTGGTGCAGCGGCTCTTATTGAACAGCCAAGCTATACTTATTATGTTCCGGCAGAAACTCCTGCATATTACAAGGAAATGAGCGTAGATGAGAACGAAAATATTTCTTTTGGCGCTGTTCAGGGAATGTCCGAACAGAATGTTAGTGTGAATGCTGAATTAAAGCTTAATTCCAAATATGGAGATTATCAGCTTGAGCTGGATGAGACAGCAGTAAAGGCAGTAGTAAATGCATCTAATGGTGATAAGATTTATGGTGTAATCATCAATACAACAGACGGAACCACTTATGCACTCCGTCATCTTGAGAATATCTGGAAAGGAAAAGAACTTGCATGGAGCACCGGCTTTACAACAGAATCTCACGGTTGCCCAATAAGCTCTGACCACTACAAATCCATGATGGGAAAAACTATTTCCAGCGTAACGTACTATACGGATAAGGGGGAAATTAATTTTGATATTCCAGATACTTATGTTCCGGTAAAAACAGGTGTCAGTGCAACCGTTGACAACATCAAGGTAACAGATGCAGAGGTTAAAGTTGAATTATCTGAAGCACTTCCATCTGATTATTCAAAGAAATATGCAGTTGATGATGTGGAAGCAGCGACAACAGAGACAGGAGTAAAGGTTACAAATCTTACACCTGGAACACATACTCTGACAATTTCCGATGCAAATGGAAAATATGCTCCTGTCAGCGCTACTTTTACAGCAACAACAGATACTGTAATGGCTTCCTATGATGAGTATGAAGGAAAACTGGTTGCTGCGGCAGATATTACCGCTGAGCAGTTTGTTGCATTTACCAAAACAGTTTCAAAAGTAAAAATTGGTGACCAAGAGTATGCTGCAAGCGGAAAAGGTGCTGTGAAGATTGTTCAGGAGGATGGAACTCTTGATTATTCTAAAACAGCTGTAAACGATGGAGATACAGTAGTTGTAAGTGCTGCCGGATACCCAGATGTAACATTTGTTTACAACGAAAACGTATATGTATACGCAGGTCTTACATGGGCTGAGTACTGGGCTTCCGAGGATGTATACAATGCAGGCTCCACAGCTTCTTCTGAAGAAAAAGACAGAAGAGGTGAGTCAGACCTTGGAGCATTTGATGCTGTAACAAGAGCAACTGCAAACCATGGCCTTCACAGAGGAAGCTTCCAGGCAATCGCGGTTCTTAATGGAAAAACAGTTTCCCACTGGAGCGCAGACGGAAAAACAGTTTATTATGCCGATGGAACATCAGAAGTATTTAACCGGAACAATGTAACCGGATATACCGTAACTGGACTGAAATATGTACCGGTTGAGATTAAGAGAGCTGACCTTGCTGCTTTTGCAGAAAGCCATGCAATTGTAAAAAATGGCGGACAGCTGATCGGCGGTTATGGCGAGAAAGAACTGAAATCCTATGAAGCTGTTGCAAATGTAACTGCAAATACAAATGGTTTGAAAAAAGTTACAAAAGCTGAAGACGGAAGCTTTGTAATCGGAGCAAGACAGAACGGAACTGAGTCTGGTATCAAAGATGCAGAGCTGAAAGTGGCAGACGGAATTACAGCAACTGTAAAACCTGGAAATGGTTCTTATGGTGAGTTCCTGAGAGTTGACCTGACTGGAAACTATGGCGATCTTGGTGCACATATGCAGTCTGTTGAGTGGGCATATTATGGAAATGATTCCACTTATACAAACAGACTTGCAAACTATGGAACAAAATTTGCAGCTGATAACTGGATGCATAAAATGATGGGTATCCAGCTTGGTCTTACAGAATCTGGAAGATGCAAGCTTCCGGAAGGAACTGACGGAACTGGTTACTGGATCCTTACTGTTCATGCCCTTGGATACCAGGATTACGTTGTAAAATTCCAGGCAACAGCTGAGAATATTGCAAAACCTGCAGGTGATGCAGATTCCACACCACTGGAAAACATTATCGCAGAAGCAAAAGCCCTGAACGAGGCTGATTATACTCCGGAGAGCTGGGCTGCTGCAAAAGACAGCATTGCAAATGAGCTTGAAGAGTGCGAGGAAATGCTTGCAAATATTAAGAATCAGACAACTTATGGCGTAGAAGAGCAGATCGGACATTTAAGAGAAGCTCTTAACATGCTTGTAAAAGCTCCGGCTCCAACCGCAACACCGGCACAGCCGACTGCAACACCAGCCCCGGCGCAGCCGACCGCAACACCGACCCCTGCACAGCCAACTGTAGCACCTACACAGCCAACTGTAACTCCGGCACCGACTGCAGCACCGGCCAAAGGAATTACAGCAACTGCAAAAGCTTCCACAATTTACACCAAAGGAAAAACCTCTACAACCATTACGGTTGTAAAAAATGATGTAACTGGAAAAGTTAAATTTACATCCAGCAACAAGAAAGTAGCGACTGTTTCCTCCAAAGGCGTTGTAAAAGCGAAAAAAGCGGGAAAGACAACCATTACTGTAAAGGTTGGAAATTACACTAAGAAGGTAGTAATCCAGGTTAAGAAACCTTCTCTGAAGCTTGCAAAATCTTCTGCAACAATCAAGAAAGGCAAAACAGTAAAAATCAAAGCAACCGCAACACCATCCGGAAAAGTAACATATAAGTCCAGCAACAAGAAAGTAGCGACTGTTACTGCAAAAGGTGTTGTAAAAGGTAAGAAGAAAGGTACTGCAACCATCACTGTTACAAGTAATGGAGTATCTAAGAAATTCAAAGTAAAAGTAAAATAATGATTACAAAGCTTTTACGATAACAAATAATACTTGTGCAAAAGCAAGGCAAAGGAACGGGGGCCGTTTTTAACAGCCCCTGCTTTTGCTTGTAAAAAGAAACTTATTTTACTACATATTTTAACAGGAGACAGCATGAAAAAACGAGACGGTGATAAGAATCCTTTTGAAAAAAAGAATCTGGTGAAACTTGCTCCGGCAGCAGTGGTTATTGCTGCTGTGGCTGCAGCAGGTGCTCAGGCTGGCAGCAGTGGAAAAGAAGTGACTGCTGAAACCAGAGAGGTTGTAAAATCCCAGGATCTGGAATCGCTTTTGAAAACAGCCTATTCCTATGAGACAGCAGATGACGAGGCAGAAGAGGAGAGTCTGCTGAAAACAGGCAAAAACACATCATCAGCTTCTTCAAAGAAAAAAACTTCCAAAATTTCAAAGAAAAAAAATGGTATAAAAAAAGGAAGCTCAAAGACCCTTCCAGTAAAAACGGCTGCATCTTCAGGGGTAGGTCAGGGCTCCACCACTACACCAACTACAGAAGTTCCGGAAGGCGGCTATAAAGATGGAACTTACCAGGGCAGCGGTACTGGCTTTGGGGGAATGATTACCGTACAGGTAACTGTATCAGGTGGGAAAATCACAGCTGTTGATATATTGAGTGCCTCTGGAGAAACAGGCTCTTATTTTGCCTCCGCACAGGGCGTTGTAAGTAAGGTTTTATCAAGCCAGTCCCCGAATGTGGATGCAGTCAGCGGTGCAACTTACTCCTCAAACGGAATTATCCAGGCAGTACAGAATGCCCTTTCACAGGCAGGAAACAGTGATTCTGCCACACCAACTCCAACGCCAACGCCAAAACCTGCAAAGAAACCGAAGAAAGATACTTCTGTCAGCTATAAAGATGGCGTATATGAGGGACAGGCAGAAGGCTTTGATGGAACCGTAACGGTAAAGGTTACAATAAAAAATGGAAAAATCAAAAAAATAAGCAACACAAATACAGATACACCTGAATTTTTTTATAAAGCATGGAAAACAATCAAGTCCAATGTGATTTCCAGACAGAGTACTTCTGAAATTGATACTGTAAGTGGGGCAACATTTTCTTCAAATGGAATTCTCGGAGCTTTATCCCAGGCTCTTTCAAAGGCTGATCAATCAGGAACTACAGACTCAAAGGAAGAAGATATAACTCCAACCCCGACTACTGTACCTGATGAAACTGTAACACCAATTCCAACGGAGATTCCACAGCCTACCAAGACTCCGGATAATCCGTCAGATGAGCAGCCGGTTGTAAATCTTTTGAAAGATGGCACCTATACAGGGTCTGCAATGGGATATTCCGGACAGGTTAACATAACACTGACGATTAAAGATGGAAAAATTACGGAAGTAACAAATACAAACTCAGATACCCGAAGCTTTTTCAATAAGGCATGGAGATCCATACAGCCTAAAATACTGGAAAAGCAGAGTACAGAAGGAATTGACACTGTAAGTGGTGCAACATTTTCTTCTATGGGAATTCTGGATGCGTCCAAAATAGCACTGGAGCAGGCAAAAAATACAGAGGTACAGCCTTCAGTAACGCCAGAGCCCACTGAGGCGCCGGATTCCACCGAGAAGCCAGAACCCACAAATACGCCAAAGCCGACTTCTGTTCCGGAACCAACGACTGCACCGGAGCCTACAGCTGTACCAGAGCCTACTGAAACGCCAGAGCCAACTTCTGTACCGGAACCGACGGATACACCAGAGAATTCTGTAACGCCGGAACCCACAGCTACGCCAGAACCCACGCCTGTGCCTGCTGGTGCATATACAGATGGAACCTACACTGGTATTGGAGAAGGTAATGACGGACCAGACAGTGTACAGGTTACCGTAACAATATCCGGAGGACAGATTGTGGGAGCAACCTATTTTTCCTATGATGATGAAGAATATGTAGATACAGCCTGGGCAGGAATTCTTGGACAGGTTATGGGAAAGCAGTCAGCAGACAGTGTAGATACAGTATCTGGATGCACATATTCTTCCCAGGGAATTATTCAGGCATTTCGAAATGCATTAAATCAGGCAAAAGGAGCATAATCCATGAAATACCAGAGTTTTATTATGAGAGTTTTATGTCTGCTTCTGATCGTTGGCGCCGTCCTTGGCTACAACTCCATGCAGAAAAAAGACAGTGATACCGAAAAAGACCAGCAGATCGCCAGTCTGACAACCAGAGTGGAGGCCTTGGAAAAACAGCAGGATGAGATATTAAGTGCCCTTGAAGAGGTTGCAAAAGCGCAGGAAGAGGCGAAGAAAAAAGCAGAAGAGGAAGCGAAGAATCAAAAAGCACAGGAGAAAGAAATATCTTCCGGGGATGCTTCCGAGGACGCGAAAAAAGATGACGAAAATACAGATGAGACAGAGGCTGAGAACGCTTCTTCTGAGGAAGAAAGTGAAGATCTTGTCTACAAAAACGGAACCTACACAGGAGACGGCCAGGGCTTTGGCGGCAACATCCAGGTTCAGGTTACACTTGAAAATGACACGATTACAGACATTCAGGTGGTAAGTGCACCAGGCGAAGACTCTGCATACCTTTCCCAGGGACAGGGCGTGATCAGCACCATTCTGGCTTCCCAGAGTACAGACGTTGACACCATTTCCGGCGCAACCTTCAGTTCCACTGGAATTATCAACGCTGTAAATGATGCACTTGGAAAGGCGGAAAATCAATGAAAAAGAGACAGAGAAAAATCCGGCTGATCCGCGCCGGCATCCAGCTTCTGTTTTTCATTTTTGCTCCGGCACTTTTTTCCACGGCATTCGCAGGCGTGAAGTCCATTTTTCAGGCAATCGCAGCACATCAGACAATCAGCTGGAATTCCTTTCTGGATGTGACTGCCGTGCTGCTGGTGGTAACCTGCCTGTTCGGACGGCATTTCTGCGGATATGCCTGCGCATTTGGTTCCCTTGGGGATGCATTGTATGAGCTGACTGTGTTTATCCGCCAGAAGGTTTTTCATAAAAAAGGCCGTCACGGATATTCAGAAAAAGCCATTCGTATTTTGCAGAAGGTGAAATATATCTGGCTTCTGGTGCTCCTTGTATCTATCCTTACCGGCTGGTACAGCAAGCTTCAGGGCATGAGCCCCTGGGATGTGTTTTCCATGCTCACCGCTGGCAGACTTCCCGGCGCCGCCTACAAGGTGGGGATTGTGCTGCTGCTTCTGATCATGATCGGAATGTGCACCCAGGAAAGATTTTTCTGCCAGTTCCTCTGCCCAATGGGCGCGATTTTTGCTATAATGCCTATAGCACCCTCTGCACTGTTCAACCGTGACAGAAGCACCTGTCCGGCGAAATGCGGAGCCTGCAAAAAGCGCTGTCCTGCTCATCTGGACATTGACGGTGATACCCTTCTCTCAGGAGAATGTATCTGCTGCCACGCCTGCCAGGGAATCTGCCCGAAGAAGAATATCCGGATCGGGATTCCGAAGATGAAAGATGAGAGCTCTTTTTAAACACGCGCTTGGAAAAGATGGGCGAAAGCTATTGGAAAGTAAGAGAAAATAAAATCAGAAAGAACAGGATATGAGTAAAAAAAGAAGTAAAGTAAGATTTCAGAATGAATTCGATTTAATTAAGGTACATTATAAAAAGCAGTCCAGAGGTCAATCACTTACCTGCTTGGATATGTTTAATGGGAGAAGGCATTTGAGAAAGAGAAGTGCGGCAGGAATCCTCTGGGGCAGCCTGCTTCTCACTGTCATTTCCGCAACAGTACTGGGAAAAACAACTACAGTTGTTTATGCATCTGACGTGGAAAAATACACCAACGCAGATTTCGCAATGGACACGGTAGTTTCCGAAACCCTTTATACCTCAGGCGAGGACATCAACACCCAGATTGGCGAAAAGCTCCGCGAAATGGAAACCACCCTCCTTTCCTGGACAGAGGAAAACTCCCAGATTTCCCAGCTGAACAATGCTGATGGCAAGACCATGGAAGTCTCTGATGAACTTGCCGCCGACCTTGAGAAAATTCGCCAGCTTTCCCAGGAATCCGACGGTGCTTTTGACCCCACCCTTGGAAAAATCATCCGTCTGTGGGACATTGACGGCGAGAATCCTCATGTCCCGGACCAGTCCGAAATTGACACTCTTCTTCCCGAAGTGGGATACGAGAAAATTCAGATGGACGGAAACAATGTAACCCTTCTTGATGGCTGTACCCTGGATCTTGGTGCCGTTGGAAAAGGCATGGGCTGTGACCTGATTATGGACTACCTTAGAAGCCAGCCCGATGTTTCTGGTATGATCCTGAACCTAGGCGGCAGCAGTGTCATGACCTACGGCGAAAAGCCAGACGGTTCCCCCTGGAAAGTAGCCCTCACCGATCCCCGTGACACCGAAGGTGACTACCTTGGCGCCATCACCCTGGACGCCAACCAGTTCCTTTCCACCTCCGGCGACTACGAAAAATACTTCATAGATGATGGAATCCGCTACCACCACATCCTGGATCCAAAGACCGGTTACCCGGTCTGGAATGGTCTCACCTCTGTTACCATCATCTGCGACCAGGGTTATCTGGCCGACGGCCTTTCCACCGCTTGCTTCGTCCTGGGTATGGACGCCGCGAAACCTCTTTTAGAGAAATATGATGCAGAAGCCGTATTCGTTGATGAAGACAAAAATGTGTATGTGACAAGTGGATTGATGGATAAATTCGAATTAATGAAAGACGGATATATAGTAAACGAATTATAAGTTGTCCATGATAGATTCATAGAAACTGATAGCTTATGGAATAGCAAGAAGAGCTCCCGACGATAGTTCAAAACTATCGCCTGGAGCTCTTTTTCAACCAACAGCATTTGGGCTGGGTATATTCCTAAGCGGGGCATTCAAGGCGCGCCCTTAATGGAGCGGAGATCCACTGCTTACGAAGACTTAACATCGAAGGCTCTCCTGAGATGTTTAGTCGCAGTTAGCAGTTAGCTCCGCGGAATGTTGCGCCTCCCCGCGTGGAATATATCCAGTCCAAACGCGTCCGGTACTAATACCTTACGGAATTCTTTTTAAAACTTCCTTCGTCAGCACTCCAATCAGCAGTCCTGTAATTACTCCGGAAACCATCAGCGCCGGAGCATAATAATACAACAGTCCCACCGTATGTGTTGCCGGAATCGCCACCAGCAGCTGACCAATGTTATGGGAAACGCCACCAGCCACACTTACACCCAGCTGCCCGAATCCAATCTTATTTTTTACAAAAACCATCACGATCAAACTAAGGGTCGCCCCCGCCAGACTATACATAATACTGGAGCCGCTTCCAAACATAAAACCGATAATAAAAATTCTCACAATGGAAACCAGCGCCGCTTCTTTCCACGTATATCTCTCCAGCACAAAAAGCACCGCCAGATTTGCAAGCCCCAGCTTCATTCCCGGAATTCCCGCAAAAAACGGAATCAACGACTCCACATACCCGAAAATAATGGCAATGGCTGCAAACAGCCCAAGATACGCTGTCTTTTTCTGATCCATCACTTACACCACTGCGTCAAATCCACTCTCGGAATCCTGTGAATCTGAATCGCCCTCTCCCTGAATGACTACTCTGTTTGGCAGGCACACAATATATCCGCCTGCACTGCCCACTGCCGGCTGCTTCATGCAAAGATGATCCGGACAGTCCGCATCTGTCATCTTTACCTCGCCGTCCTTAATTTCACACACATTGGTATCCCCAATCTGGATCACCTGATCCTCCGCCAGTGAATAAGTCCCATAAAGCTCCCCATCCACCATAATCTGAATCGACCCATGAGTTCCATGTGGAACCGCATAAACAAAAATACAAAGCACCACTGAAATAACCAATAGTGCACCAATAAATACCGCTTCTTTTTTCTTCAAAAATGATACCTCTTCATTAATCGCTTTAACCAAAATCATTATATCATAGAACCATGACCCACAAACGGACTATTAGTTTATGATATAAGAAATACAGAAATTTTTCAACCTATTCTAAAATCCATTTTTGAGAAAAAATCGCAACAGAGAGAATGCCTGTTATTCATAAAGAAAACGGTAACGTGTGGCTGTTCCTTTCCACACCGCTTTTTATTGTAATTTTCCACGGAATATGCTATTGTATAGTTTGAAAGTCTGTGTGCCGTGCGGATCGCGGGAATGATTTTTCAAACACGTTCCAGGCCGGCGGCATTGTTGGAGAAATGTAACGATTCAGAAAACACTGGACTGTTACACAGAAATATTAGAAAGAAGGTGAAGCTATGGTTGAATTAGACCAGTTCAAGAGCATTCTTGCAACATACACAGAACCATTAGTGGAAGTGAGGGATTCACTTTGACCTGGCTAACAAAGAAAAGCGGGTTGAAGAATTAGAGCGCGAAATGGAAGCGCCTGATTTCTGGGACAATGCAGAAATATCCCAGAAGAAAATGAAAGAATTAAAGAGCATGAAGGACGACATGGAAACCTATCAGAATCTGGTAACCCAGAAAGAAGATATGGAGACCCTGATCGAGATGAGCTATGAGGAAAATGATCCGTCCATGATCGAAGAAATCCAGGAAATGCTGGATGAGTTCCAGGCACAGTTTGACAGTATCCGTGTGAAGACACTTCTTTCAGGAGAGTATGACGGCGAGAATGCCATTATCAAACTGAATGCAGGAGCTGGTGGAACAGAAGCCTGCGACTGGTGCAGTATGCTGTATCGTATGTATACACGCTGGGCTGAGCGCAAGGGCTTTTCAATTGAAGTTCTGGACTATCTGGACGGCGATGAAGCTGGTATCAAATCTGTTACCTTCCAGGTAAACGGAGAGAACGCATACGGACTTCTGAAGTCTGAGAAAGGTGTTCACCGTCTGGTACGTATTTCCCCGTTCAATGCGGCTGGAAAGCGCCAGACCTCTTTCGTATCCTGCGATGTAATGCCGGATATTGAAAAAGATCTGGACGTAGAAGTCAATGATGAGGACATCCGTATTGATACCTACCGAAGCAGTGGTGCCGGCGGACAGCATATCAACAAGACCTCATCCGCTATCCGTATCACTCATTTTCCAACAGGAATCGTGGTACAGTGTCAGAATGAGCGTTCCCAGCATATGAATAAAGATAAGGCTATGCAGATGCTGAAGGCGAAGTTATATCTTCTGAAACAGCAGGAGGCAGAAGCCAAGCTTTCCGGAATCCGAGGTGAAGTAACGGATATCGGCTGGGGCAACCAGATCCGTTCCTACGTTATGCAGCCATATACTATGGTCAAAGATCACCGTACCAATGAAGAAACCGGAAATGTAGATGCAGTTATGGATGGTGCCATTGATATCTTTATTAATGCATATCTGAAATGGATTGCACTTGCGAAGAGACCTGCAGAACAGCAGTAAAAGCATGCTGCTGTTCACGGAGTGAACGGTAACAGGGTAAGGCCAGTTTCCGGATTATGTCTGGATACAGCGGCTGTAATGGCAGAGATTTGCAGGGCGCAGTGAAAGTGGAAGGAAATGCAGGATGCCAAAGACAACAGATAAGAATAAATATTTTGTAGTAAAAGAGCGGGCTGTGCCAGAGGTGCTTCTGAATGTAGTTGCAGCGAAGAAGCTTCTGGAATCAAAGCGGGCAGCTACGGTTCAGGAAGCTGCAGACGCTGTGGGAATCAGCCGAAGCTCTTTCTATAAATATAAAGATGATATTTTTCCCTTCCACGAGGAAGCCAAGGGAAAGACCATCACATTTATTATACAGATGGATGATGAGCCGGGAATTTTATCCAATGTTCTTCGAGCTATTGCAGAAAACCATGGCAATATTCTGACCATACATCAGAGTATTCCCATCAGTGGTATTGCCACTCTTACCTTAAGTGTGCAGATCCTTCAGGGAGAAGGGGATGCTGAGGCAATGGTGGATGACATTGAACAGATGGAAGGAATCCATTATTTAAAAATTTTAGGCAGGGAGTAACGGACAGATGATAAATATTGCAGTGTTAGGATATGGCACAGTTGGAAGCGGTGTAGTAGAAGTCATCCGCACCAATCATGAATTGATTAACAAAAGAGCCGGGGAAGAGATTAAGATCAAATATGTACTGGATCTTCGTGAGTTCCCTGGAGATCCGGTAGAAGAGATTCTTGTTCATGACTTTGAGCAGATCGTAAACGATCCGGAAGTTAAAATTGTAGTAGAAGTAATGGGAGGAACCGGTGCTGCCTATACTTTTACAAAAAGAGCACTTGAAGCCGGCAAGAGTGTGTGTACTTCAAATAAAGCTCTGGTTGCCAAATACGGTCCTGAGCTTATGAAAATTGCAAAAGAGAAAAAGATCAACTTCCTTTTCGAGGCAAGCTGCGGCGGTGGAATCCCGATCATTCGTGCCATCAACGGTTCTCTTACCGCAGATGAGATCGATGAGGTCAGCGGAATTCTGAACGGAACTACTAACTATATGCTGGATAAGATGATCACAGAAGGCGCTGATTTCAATACTGTTCTGAAAGAGGCTCAGGAAAAAGGCTACGCAGAGGCTGATCCTACCGCTGACGTGGAAGGACAGGACGCATGCCGTAAGATTGCCATTCTTTCCTCTCTGGCATATGGAAAATTTCTGAATTTTGAAAATGTTTATACAGAAGGAATTACAAAGATCACACCAGAGGATATGGAATACGCAAGAGAAATGGGGAGAAGTATCAAGCTTCTTGGCACAAGCAAGAAATTGGGAGACGATTCCTTCTACGCACTTGTAGCACCTTTCCTTGTAGGACAGGAGAATCCTCTTTATGGCGTAAAGGGAGTGTTCAACAGTATTTTTGTACATGGAAACATGCTTGGCGATGCCATGTTCTATGGAAGCGGAGCCGGCAAGCTTCCTACTGCAAGTGCAGTTGTAGCAGACGTTGTGGAGGCTGCAAAGCATCTTCATGATACGATTCCGAATAACTGGAGCAATGAAGAGATGACCCTGATGGAGCCGGATTCTGTAGAAGGCCGTTTTTTTGTCCGTGTGAAGGATACTTCCCTGGATGAAGTGGATAAGGCTTTTGGTAAGGTTGAGGCTGTGATCGAGCCGGATTCCCTTCCGGAAGAATTTGGTTTTATTACCAGACTTATGACACAGGGCGAGTACAAAGAGCGTGTGAAAGCGCTTGGAGAGAATGTTCTGGGCATGATCCGCGTGAAAGACTGATAACATGAAGCCGCAGTTATTCAGGTAATGGGCAGCTGCGCGAAACTGTCTGTATGCGCAGATAAAAATAAAACTGACAGCGTGAAAGGAAAAACTATGCTGATAGTTAAGAAATTCGGCGGTACTTCCGTTGGGGACAAACAGAGAATGTATAATGTTGCCAACCGTTGTATCGAGGAATATAAAAAAGGAAATGACGTGGTGGTGGTTTTGTCCGCCATGGGAAAATATACAGATGAGCTGATCCGTATGGCTCATGATATGGACGACAAGCCTCCGAAGCGTGAGATGGATATGCTCCTTACCATCGGTGAGCAGATGTCCGTATCTCTGATGGCCATGGTAATGCACAAGCTGGGCGTTCCGGCGGTTTCCCTGAATGCTTTTCAGGTGACCATGCATACCACAAGCAGCCATCAGAATGCAAGATTGAAAAGAATTGACACAGAGCGTATCCGCCGTGAGCTGGATGCCCGCAGGATTGTCATCGTTACCGGATTCCAGGGAGTGGATAAGTATGATGATTATACCACCCTGGGACGAGGCGGTTCTGATACCACTGCCGTGGCACTGGCAGCAGCGCTTCATGCAGACGCCTGCGAGATTTATACAGATGTGGACGGCGTTTATACAGCCGACCCACGTAAGGTTCCAAATGCCAGAAAGCTGAAAGAGATCACATACGATGAGATGCTGGATCTGGCAACATCAGGAGCGGGTGTACTTCACAACCGTTCTGTGGAAATGGCGAAGAAATACGGAGTGCCCCTTGTGGTCCGCTCCAGCCTGAATAACAGTGAAGGAACGGTAGTTAAGGAGGTAGTTAGCGTGGAAAGAATGCTGATCAGCGGTGTTGCGCTGGATACAGACGCTGTGAGGATCGCAGTACTGGGACTTCGTGATGTGCCTGGTGTTGCATTTAAGGTATTTGATACCCTTGCAAAGAAAAATATTAATGTAGATGTTATCCTGCAGTCTATCGGACGTGCAGGAACAAAGGACATTTCTTTTACCGTAAATAAGGATGATCTGGATGATGCAGTTGCCACTCTGGAGGAGAGCCAGGAGCGCCTTGGCTTCAAGGAGCTTCACTCTGAGCGCAATATCGCCAAGCTTTCCATTGTTGGCTCCGGTATGCTCAGCAATCCTGGCGTGGCTGCCAAGATGTTTGAGAGCCTTTACAATGAAGGCGTAAACATTAATATGATCTCCACATCTGAAATCCGTATTACCGTCCTTATCAACGAAAAAGACGGAATCCGGGCTATGAATGCAGTACACGATGCTTTCGGCCTTGCCGACTGATCAAATATACATTCTAAGGAGGAATTTCTGTATGAAAAGAAAAGTATTGGGAGTGCTTTTTACAGCAATGTGCCTGTGTGCGGTTCCGTCCGCGGCTTATGCAGAGGCACAGGAAGCCGAAACTACAGAGGCAGCAGGAGAGGCTGCTGATGAGCCTGAGGCTGGTGCAGAAACGGTTACAGAGCTGTCCGACAGCCTGTACGATTTTCAGGTGAAGATCGGGGATAAGGTTTACCAGTTCCCTATGTATTACCAGGATTTTGCAGCAGACTGGACACTTGGCAAGAACGAGGACCCGGAGATGGGCGTTGGAACCAATTCCTATGGTTCCATCAGTTTTTACAAAGGGGACGACCGCGTTTCCGTAGATGTGATCAATCTTGGAATCAACCAGCTGCCATTAAACCAGTGTCTGGTAGCAGGAATTGATATTGATGCAAGCTATGATTTTGATGTGGCGGCTACTCCTGTAGAACTGCCTGGCGGAATCGTAATGGGAAAATCCAATTTTGATGATATCAAAGCTGCTTATGGTGATCCAAGCGATACTTACGAGGGAGACCTGTATACCAAGTATTCCTACTCGAAAGATTATTACGAGGAAGTTCATTTCTATGTATATAAGGATGACAATACTCTGAAGCAGGTAGATATGCGTAACTTCGTAGAGCCAGAAGGATATGACAAGGGAAGTGTAAGCGAGGAAGTTCCAGAAATCGTATCTTCCTATACCGCTCCTACTGAGCTGGGAGATGATCTGCTGGCTCCACAGTTGGAATTCTGCGGAGATCTTTATTCCCTTCCGGCTCCGGTGTCTGCATTCCTTGAGAATGGCTGGGAGCTTCAGGATGTGGAAGATGGCGCTTATGTGGCTGGCCGGGATCTGGAATTTGTAGACATGATGAAGAATAACCAGAGTGTGCATTTCAGTGTTTACAATTTTACCCAGGATGCAACTGCCATCGAGAACTGTTTTGTACGGGAGCTTGAGGTAGGCAATTACGACAGTGATGCTCTTACCCTTACTCTTTCCGGTGGATTTACCCTGGGTGCGAAGAAGGCGGACCTGATCGCAGCTGCAGAGGAAAAAGGCTATGCGTGTGATGAGGACGGAGATTACCTGAATATTTATAAGACTGCAGATACCAAGATTGACAACCGGGCACAGTTCTGGTTTAACAAGGATGAGGATCCGGATACAGTGGCAAGTGTTGCGTACAGAAATGAAATTCTTCCAGAATAAGGGAGAACCCGATCTGGAGGTTTTGCAAAATTAGTAACAGGAGGGAAATATGAGCGACTATGTGATCAGCTGCTGTTCCACAGCAGACCTTACGAAAGAACATTTTGAGAAAAGAAATATTTCCTATATCTGCTTTCATTATGAACTAAATGGAAAAGAATATGCAGATGATCTGGGACAGTCTATGCCATTTGACCAATTTTATAAGGCCATGCAGGATGGTGCATCCACCAAGACTTCCCAGGTAAATGCAGATGAATTCGAAGAATATTTCGAAGGATTTCTGAAAGAGGGAAAAGATGTGCTCCATGTCTGCCTGTCTTCAGGAATTTCTGGCGTTATCAATTCAGCTAACGTTGCAAAAGCGGATCTGGAGGAAAAATATCCGGGGCGTAAGATCCTGGTGGTGGATTCTCTGGGAGCATCCTCCGGATATGGGCTTTTTATGGATAAACTTGCAGACCTTCGGGATGAGGGCAGACCCATTGAGGAGGTTCATGCCTGGGCGGAGGAACACAAGCTGAACCTGCATCACTGGTTTTTTTCCACAGATCTTACGTTTTATATCAGAGGAGGCCGTATTTCCAAGGCCAGCGGCTTTTTCGGCACGATGCTGAATATCTGCCCGCTGCTGAATATGGATGATCAGGGAAAACTGATCCCAAGATTTAAGATCCGTACCAAGAAAAAGGTGATCCGGGCTGTTGTAGACAAAATGGAAGAGTACGCTGAGGGCGGACTTGACTATAGTGGGAAATGTTATATTTCCCAGTCCGCATGTATAGAGGATGCCAGGGAAGTGGCAAGGCTGGTGGAAGAGCGTTTCCCGAAATTAAATGGGAAGGTTGAGATCAATAACATCGGAACTACCATCGGAAGCCATACAGGTCCTGGTACGGTAGCGCTGTTTTTCTGGGGAAACAAGAGAACGGCGTAATTAAAAAATTACAGATGTCAGATGGAAGAATGCTATATTGGGAACAACTGGCATGGCTTAATGGAGCAAAAAGTGAAAACAGCGAAATGGTGCTGCAATATATCTGGCCGGGATGCATCAGAATCCCGGCCTGCTGTTTCACTGCAAAGGAGAATGATGATTATGAAAAAAAGAAGTACGAAGGAAATCAAACTGCAGGCAAAAAAGGCATTGCAGGGACATGTTGGAACTGTGATCCTTGGGCTTCTGGCAGTGTATGGTCTGAATACTTTAGGAACAATCCTTTCTACCAATTTATTTTCTGGCACATCCGCGCTGGATCTGGTTCTCAGTGAAGTATTTATGCTGGTGGTGTCACTGATCGTGGGGATCATTTCCGCTGGTCTGGGGTATATGCTTTTGAATATTTCCAGGGGAAAGGAGTTTTCTCTGGGAGATCTGGGCTACTTTTTCAAAAACCAGCCAGACAGGGTGATCGTTGCAGGCTTTGTGCTGGCGCTGATCCAGCTGGTCACAGCAATCCCTTACTATTATGTGAGCTTTACCACAGATCCGGGACTGACTGTGGATTCCCAGATCCAGTGGCTTTCCATGACTCTGGGACTGCTGGCTGTAAGCACTTTGCTGAATTTTCTTATTTCCCTTCCATTTGCCATGACCTACTTTCTCATGGCGGATGACACAGAGCTTGGAGGAATCCAGGCACTGAAAGAGAGCGCAAGGCTGATGAAGGGAAATATCTGGAGATATGTGAAGCTGAATCTCAGCTTTATCCCGCTTTTGTTATTATCTGTGTTCACGTTCTATATTGCACTTTTCTGGATCATGCCTTATATGGAAATGTCCATGGTGGCATTTTATCGGGATCTGGATGGGGAACTGGACTACAGACTGCCAGGAGATGGAACTGCTGACGGCGGCTTTCATAACTGGACCAATGATTCTGGAAACGGATATGATACAGAAAATAATGACGGTTACAGAAATTAGAAATACAAGCAACAAGAGGAGATTGAAAAAATGGATATTTTACAGGTAATCACCCAGGAACTTGGGGTGCAGAAATGGCAGGTAGAAGCTGCTGTTAAATTGATCGATGAGGGAAACACCATCCCTTTTATTTCACGATATAGAAAAGAAGCTACTGGAACCTTAAATGATGAGCAGCTTCGTAACCTGAACGAGAGACTGACTTATCTTCGAAATCTGGAAGACAAGAAGAATCAGGTTCTTTCCAGCATTGAGGACCAGGGAAAACTGACAGAAGAGCTGAAAGCACAGATCCTGGCAGCACAGACACTGGTAGTGGTAGAGGATCTTTATCGTCCGTACCGTCCGAAGAGACGTACCAGGGCAACAATTGCCAAGGAAAAAGGTCTGGAGCCGCTGGCAAATATTATTATGCTTCAGATGACAGGCAAGTCCATCGAGGAAGAAGCAGAAGCCTTTGTTTCCGAGGAAAAAGAGGTTGCTTCTGTGGCAGATGCCATTGCTGGTGCAAAGGACATTATTGCAGAGCATATTTCCGATGAGGCAGATTATCGAATCCACATCCGTGATCTTACTGCAAAAAAAGGAACCATCAGTTCTACGGCAAAAGATCCGGAGGCACAGTCTGTATACGAGATGTATTATGAGTTTGAGGAGCCGGTGAAGAAGCTGGCTGGACATCGTGTGCTGGCGCTGAACCGTGGTGAGAAAGAGAAATTCCTCACTATCAAGGTAGCTGCACCAGAAGAAGATATTCTTCGTTACCTTGAGAAGCAGGTGATCACCCGAGACAATCCATTTACTACACCGATTCTGAAAGAAGTGACAGAGGACAGTTACAAGCGTCTGATCGCTCCTGCAATCGAGCGCGAGATCAGAAGTGACTTGACTGAGAAGGCAGAGGACGGAGCCATCAAAGTATTTGGCAAAAATCTGGAGCAGCTTCTCATGCAGCCTCCAATCGCCGGACAGACTGTCCTTGGATGGGATCCGGCCTTCCGTACAGGCTGTAAGCTGGCCGTTGTAGATCCTACTGGAAAAGTTCTGGATACCACAGTTGTTTATCCAACTGCTCCTACTAACGAGAAGAAGATTCGCGCTGCGAAGGATACAGTAGAAGCTATGATCAAGAAGTATGGCATTTCCCTGATTTCTGTTGGAAATGGTACTGCTTCCAGAGAGTCTGAGCAGGTTATTGTTGATATGCTGAAGGAGATTCCGGAAGCGAAGGTTCAGTATGTGATTACAAATGAGGCAGGTGCTTCTGTTTACTCTGCAAGCAAGCTTGCTACAGACGAATTCCCAAATTTTGATGTAGGACAGAGAAGTGCTACCTCCATTGCAAGACGTGTGCAGGATCCTCTGGCTGAGCTGGTTAAGATCGATCCGAAATCCATTGGTGTAGGGCAGTATCAGCATGATATGAACCAGAAGAAGCTTGGCGAGGCTCTGACAGGTGTGGTTGAGGATTCTGTAAATAAAGTAGGTGTGGATTTAAATACTGCTTCTGCTTCCCTTCTTGAGTATATTTCCGGTGTTTCCAAGGCTATTGCAAAGAACATTGTAATTTACCGTGAGGAGAATGGCCGTTTCACAAGCCGAAAAGATCTTCTGAAGGTTGCGAAGCTTGGACCGAAAGCATTCGAGCAGTGCGCTGGTTTCATGCGTATTACAGGCGGCTCCAATCCTCTTGACGCGACAAGCGTTCACCCGGAGAGCTATGAGGCGGCTTCCAGGCTTCTTGAGAAACTGGGATATTCCGCTGAGGATATTGCAGGAGGCAAGCTTGCCGGACTTTCCAGACAGATCAGGGATTACAAGAAGACTGCTGATGAACTGGAAATTGGAGAGATCACTCTTCGGGATATTGTAAAAGAGCTGGAGAAACCGGCACGAGATCCGCGTGATGAGATGCCGAAGCCGATTCTCCGCACAGATGTACTGGATATCAAGGATCTGAAAGAGGGTATGATCCTGAAAGGAACTGTCCGCAACGTAATCGATTTCGGAGCTTTTGTTGATATCGGAGTTCATCAGGACGGACTTGTTCATATTTCCCAGATGAGTGAAAAATTTATCAAACATCCGTTGGAAGCTGTAAGCGTTGGAGATGTTGTGGAGGTTCGTGTTCTCGGTGTGGATGAGAAGAAGAACCGGATCAGCCTTTCTATGAAGGGATTAAATAAATAAAGAGAAGAGGGAAAACATTATTTCTCTTGCCATTGCCTTGTAGAAAGCCTTTTTCAAACACGCTTTATAGCGTGTTTGGCAGGGAAATTAGAGAGTTGGATTAAAATGTTAGAAAATATTCTTGTTGTATATCTGGTTTTCGTTAATATTGCAGCATTCGGGATGTATGGCATCGATAAACAGAAAGCCATCCGGAAACAGTGGCGCATCCCGGAAGCCCAGCTTCTTGCGGTGGCTGCCATTGGCGGTTCCGCTGGAGCTCTTCTTGGAATGCAATTTTTTCATCATAAAATCAGAAAATGGAAATTCCGTCTGGGTGTGCCGTTAATTCTGGCAGCGCAGTTGATACTGTGGAGAGTCTTGCAGTAGACGGTGGATAATTTGTTTCCAAAATGAATTTCCGGTGGAAAACAGGACGAAATTGTTTTTGGATAGCAAGAAACAGAATTGTTTACGGGAAAGGACTGAAAAAAGGAGATGGGAATTTGGAAGGACAGGTTATAGAGAATGCAGTTCAGGAGACTGTCCAGGAAACAGTGGATAAAGTAAGCTCCAACTGGGATCAGATCAAGGCTTACTTTAACGGTCATATTCCGGATTTGATCAGCTTCGGAATGAAAGTGGTTCTTTCTATTGTAGCTTTTTATGTGGGAACAAAGCTGATCAAGTGGCTGCTGAAAGTTGCGAAGCGTTCCATGGAAAAGGCCGGCATAGACATGGGGGTTGCCCAGTTCATCTGTTCTTTTGGAAAATTTTTGCTGTATCTGATTCTGATTTTTAATATAGCTACTAATTTCGGTGTGAAGGAATCTTCAGTAGCAGCTCTTCTGGGAACTGCCGGCGTTACCATTGGTCTTGCTTTGCAGGGCGGTCTGGAGAATCTGTCTGGCGGCGTTATGCTACTTTTGTTTAAGCCATTTCAGGTAGGAGATTATATTATACAGGATCAGGCTGGTGGGACGGAGGGAACCGTATATAAGGTTGAGATGTTCTATACGACCCTGATCACCATTGACAATAAGCATGTAATCATTCCAAATGGAAAATTATCCAACAGCACCATTATCAATGTAACTGCGCAGAATTTGCGTAACCTGGAAATCAAAGTGGGAATTTCCTATGATTCTGATATTAAGAAAGCAAAAAAGCTTTTGCAGCACATTTTACAGGAAGATCCCGGAACCAAATCGGACAAAGACATGCTGGTCTTTGTAGACGAACTTGCTGACAGCGCCGTAGTCATGGGGCTTCGCGTCTGGGTTCCCACCGATAAATACTGGAAGATCAAATGGCGGCTGAATGAGAAAATCAAAGAATCTTTTGATGCCAACGGAATTTCTATTCCGTATCCGCAGATGGATGTGCATGTTGTGGAGGCAAATAAAGACAAATGATAATAGATATATAATAGAAAATATGAAATAAATGTACAAATAGATTTCCTATTGAAATTATCCTATTTCTATTGTATAATCCACCATGAAAAGAAAATTTCTTCGGGGCAGGGTGATCGAAATCCTTGGAAATCGAAATTCCCTACCGGCGGTATAGTCCGCGACCCGCTTTGGCGGCTGATTTGGTGAAATTCCAAAACCGACAGTAAAGTCTGGATGAGAGAAGAACGCGCAGAATATTTAGATCGGTTGATTTTTTTGTACGTGCTCATTGCCCCGGAAGAGATTTCGGGGCTTTTTATGTGGTGATTTTAACGTTACTGGTGAACAGTAACCGTTACTGTTTACTGGTAACATTTTAATCCCATACTTGCAGAAATTTTCTTTAAATATTATAATTTAAGGAGCAATGAGTATGAGCGAACAAGTAATCAAAAATGGAAATGTAATGGAGCGAAGCCGCACCAGAACCATTGCCCAGGTAGCAATGTTAGGCGCTGTGGCAGGTGTGTTGATGAATTTTGAGGTACCGCTGCCATTTCTGGCACCGTCCTTTTATCAGTTGGATTTCTCTGAGATTCCAGCACTGATCGGTTCTTTTGCAATGGGACCTGTAGCAGGTATACTGATCGAACTGGTGAAGATTCTGGTACATCTGGTAACTAAGGGAACTATGACAGCAGGCGTTGGTGATGTGGCAAACTTCCTCTTTGGCTGTTCTTATGTAGTTCCAGCCGGACTGATCTATCGTTATCAGCATAAGAAGACAAGAACACATGCAGTGGCAGGTATGGCAGCTGGTGTAATTCTTACCACAGTGCTTGCATGCTTTGTAAACGCATTTGTACTTCTTCCTGCATACGGCAAGGCATTTGGAATGCCGGTACAGGCATTTATTGAAATGGGTGCAGCAGTACACAGCGGTGTAACCAACCTTCTTACTTTTGCAATTATGATCCTTGTACCATTCAATTTATTCAAATACACATTAACCTCAGTGATCGTGTTCTTTATTTATAAAAGAATTCGTGTGATTCTTCGCGGTGACTGATTCTCTGTTCCTTGGTGAGATCTAGATAGACCTCTGACCAGAACAGCAAGAACTGACGAAAAGAGGTTCCTATGGGAAAAATCAACAGCATTACCAAACAGACAGATAATCGTTATGTAAACCTTTATAATGTAAAAGCCACCAGTGTGCACAATACCCCGGTAAACTATTTTGTGTCTTCCCGTGCAAAAGATGTAGACAGCTTGAAAATGGTGACACATAAGAACAATCCGGACGGTGTGATCATTTATAGCATTTATGGCGAAAAACATGACAAAGTGGTGTTGATTCGCCAATATCGTTATACATTAGGCGATTATATTTATGAATTTCCAGCTGGTCTGGTAGAGCCGGATGAGAATTACCATGAAGGCGCAATTCGTGAAATGTACGAGGAAACCGGACTGAAGCTTGATCCCATTCCGGTAGCAGAAGCTTACCAGAAGCCTTATTTCACTACTGTAGGAATGACAGACGAGTCTTGTGCGACTGTATATGGATATGCCAGCGGCGAAATCAGTTCCAAGGCACAGGAAGATACGGAAGAGATTGAAGTGATTCTGGCGGACCGCGAGGAAGTGAAGCGGATTCTGAAGGAAGAGAATGTAGCGATCATGACGGCATATATGCTGATGCATTTTCTGGAAGATAAGGAACCATTTGGATTTTTGAATAAGATCAGATAATAATAAAATCCCCGGAAATCCGGGGATTTTATTATGTAGCAGGAAATTCTGTTGGAATTTCCAAGCCCTGCCGGGCAGGATTCTTTTTATTCATAGTATTCAATATCCTGATCGGAGGTATCCTCCGTATAGTTTCCTCCGTTATCGGAACCAGAACCATCTCCATTATCAATATAATCCCAGTTCTCATCGTTATCTTGTCCGGAATCATCGGAGGTATCTTCTGTATAATCCGGAATATCGGAAGTGTCACTTCCTGAGCTATCTCCAGAATCCTCAGTAGGATAAGTGATCTGGTCGCTTCCTGAAGAATCACCGCCAGAAGAATCATAGCTGTTATCGTAGGAACTATCTCCCTGGCTGTAATCGTAAGTCTCGTCATAATTACTGTCCTGACTGTAAATTGGAAATTCTTCCTGCTGTGCAGCTTCCGCTTCTGCAGCTGTTTCAGGAGCCTCTGTTAATGTGGTCTTGGCAGTTGGTACTCTGTTTTCTTTGGGAACGACTACGGAAATTCCCACCATGGCCACACTGAGCAGAATCGCAGTGGATGCAATGTGGAACTCATCTCTGTATTTCATAAGCTTTACACCTCGTAAGTATCTTTCATTAATGATTCAATGTTCTATGCTGAACGGAATCATAATATTTCTTTTAACGATATTCAACAGATATTCCCATTATAACATATCTTCAGATGATTTTGTAAAAATAGTATCGTTTTTTACAATACATATCCATTCCCATAAACTATAATACGAACAACTTAAGAAAAAGAACCAACAATGAAAAAATAAAACATAATTTGAAGGCAGAATAGTCACAAAGACTGGATAAAATAGTCAGTTTGTGTTAAATTATAAAGGAAAAACAGTAACTTATTTATCTGCTTTTATAAGTTTTTTTGTGGAGGGAACGGATAAGAACAGATAGTATAAGAATATAATTTCTATTATAAGGAAGGTGAGCAATTGGAAAATTATACTAAGTACAAGCTGAAAAGCAGTGATGAGCTTGCATCAGTGCTGAGCGGCAAGGACAACCTGTTTGTGATTGCCTGTAATAAGTGCTTTAAGGAATTTGAGACGGTTGAGGAACCGGATTGCGATGAATTCCTGAAGTTTGCTGAGGAGCAGGGAAAGACTGTCACAGGTAGTGCGAAAGTTGATTTCTTATGCAATAAAATGCACACAGAAAGAAAATTGCAGGATCTGCTTCCGGAAGGAACAGAGAATGTGGTAGTAATTTCCTGTGGTCTTGGTATTCAGACTGTTGCAGATCTGGCAGGTAAGCCGGTTGTTGCTGCAAGCAATACCCTTAACTACAGAGGTCATCATGGCATGGCACTTACCAAGAAGAGCTGTGATGCATGTGCACAGTGTTATCTGAATATTACCGGTGGTGTCTGTCCCATCGTTGACTGTTCCAAGAGTCTTGTGAATGGTCAGTGCGGTGGAGCAAAGAATGGAAAATGCGAAGTAGATCCCAATAAGGACTGCGCATGGGAGAAAATTTACCAGAGACTGGCGAAACAGGGACGTCTGGAAGAATTCCTCAATCAGCCCGTACAGGTTCGTGATTTCTCCAAGGTTAATTTCAAGGTGATCAATGATTATGTGAAATCAATCAGAGAAAACAGACTGGATGGTTATTATGGTGGTGTTCATCCGTCAGAGCGCAAGGAATTCAGTGAGCACATTGCTCTTAAGAAGTTCCCGGATCCGAAGACGGTTGTAATTTCCATGTCTCAGCATCTGGGTGCTCCGGCGAATCCAATCGTTCAGGTTGGTGACACTGTAAAAGTCGGTCAGAAGATCGGCGAAGCTGCCGGATTTATCAGCGCTCCTGTGCATTCCAGCGTAAGCGGAACGGTAGTTGCTGTTGAACCTCGTATGCATGGCACAAGAGGCAGTGAAGTGATGGCTGTTGTTATTGAATCGGATGGAAAAAATACTCTGCACGAATCCGTACAGCCACATGGAGACCTTGACAAGCTTACTCCGGATGAAATCATTGATATCATTCGTGAAGCAGGAATCGTTGGTATGGGTGGTGCAGGTTTCCCGACCTGTGTCAAGCTGAAACCGGCGAAACCAGTTGATACCATCCTTCTCAATGGATGCGAATGTGAGCCGCTTTTGACAGCAGACCACAGAGTACTTCTTGAGTATGCAGATGATATTATTTTTGGTCTGCGAGCAGTTCTTAAGACAACCGGTGCCCAGAAGGGTATCATTGTTATTGAGGATAACAAGCAGGATGCCATTGAATTAATGCAGGAAAAAGTTGCTAATATCGGAGATATGGAAGTATTTGTTGCCAGAACCAAATACCCACAGGGCGCTGAGAAAACTCTGATCAAGCGTGTTATGGGCAGAATCGTTCCAAGCGGCGGTCTTCCGGCAGATGTTGGCGTTGTAGTAGATAATATCAGTACAGTAAAGGCAATTTCAGATGCGATCCAGACAGGAATGCCTCTGATTGAGCGTGTTGCAACTGTTACAGGTGAGAAGATCAAGAATCCTGGAAACTTTATCATCAAAATTGGTACAAGTGTAAGAGAGCTGATCGACTACTGTGGTGGATTTACAGATGAGGATGTTCTGGTTAAGATGGGCGGACCTATGATGGGATTCCCTCTGAATACACTGGATGTACCTATGATGAAAGGCTCCAACGGTATCATTGCAATTGATACAGATGAGACCAAAGAGCAGCCATGTATCAAATGCGGACGCTGTGTAGATGTCTGTCCGATGGAACTGTCTCCGCTGTATTTTGTAAAATATGCCAAAGACGAGAACTGGCAGGGCATGAAGGACATGAATGTTATGGATTGTGTTGAGTGCAGATGCTGTCAGTATATCTGTTCTTCCAAGATTCCGATCATCGACAGTATTAAAGCCGGAAAAAATGCAGTAAGGGGGATGAAGTGATATGTTGATTACCCAGTTAAAAGCAAAAGAAGCAATCACATCACTGACAGCCGGAAAAAAAGTTTTCATTATTAACTGTCATGGATGTAAAGAGGTACATTTTCCGGAAAAAGAAGCTGTTGAACTTCAGAAGGAGCTTTCCGCTGAAGGAAATGTGACAGGAATTATGACTACTGATTATATTTGTAATCCGGAGAACATGGAGCTGCGCCTTCAGAAACATATGAGCAAAATTCAGGAAGCAGATCTGGTTCTTGTATTTTCCTGTGGTGTTGGCGTGCAGACAATTTCTGAATATCTGGAAGATAAGATGGTCTGTGCTGCCTGTGATACATATCCGGTACCTGGTTTCCAGGGAGTGACACCATTAGAATATAAATGCGATCAGTGCGGTGAGTGTTATCTGAATCTGACAGGTGGAATCTGCCCGATCACAGCATGTTCCAAGAGCCTTGTGAATGGTCAGTGCGGCGGTTCCAAGAATGGAAAATGCGAAGTGGACAGCGAAATGGAGTGTGGATGGGAGCGTATTTACAGACGCCTGAAAGAGATTGGACGCCTTGATGTGCTGAAATGCCCGACACAGATCCACAATTTTGCTACAGATGATGAAGTGAAATAAAAGGTTAATCCTAAATTTTTAATGATTGGAGCAAATATAATATGAAAATGAAAGAATTATTCGATCGTGGTGAATTTGCAGTTTCAGCAGAAGTAGGACCGCCGAAAGGAATCCATGTAGATGAGCTGGTAGAAGAAGCCAAAACATACCTTACAGGTGTTCATGCAGTTAACGTAACAGATAACCAGTCTTCTGTTATGCGTCTTGGATCTCTTGCAATGTGTAAGGTTCTTAAAGATGCAGGCATGAATCCCATTTTCCAGCTTGCGTGCCGTGACAGAAACCGTATCGCTCTGGAGTCTGATCTTCTCAGCGCAGCTATGTTCGGTATTGACAATATTCTCTGCCTTACTGGTGACCATACCAAGATGGGTGATCATCCACAGGCAAAACCGGTCTTCGACCTTGATTCCGTATCCCTTCTTCACACAGTGAAGCTTCTGGAGTCCGGTGTGGATCTTGGCGGAAACCAGCTTGTTGGAGAGCCTCCGAAATTCTCCAAGGGTGCTGTCGTGTCTCCATGCAGTGATTCTGTTGATGCACAGCTTGCGAAGATGGAGAGAAAGGTTGCAGCAGGCGCTGACTATTTCCAGACACAGGCTGTATTTGAGCCGGAGAAATTTATCAAATTTATGGAAAAAGCAAAACAGTTCGGAAAACCTGTACAGGTTGGAATTATTATTCCGAAATCCGCTGGAATGGCGAAATTCATGAATAATAACGTTGCCGGCATTCATGTTCCGGATGAGATGATCGAGGAGCTGAAGGCTGACAAAGAAAAGACAAAAGCTGGAATTACCGGTGTTGAGATCGCTGCACGTATTATCAAAGAGTGTAAGCCATACTGCCAGGGTGTTCATATCATGGCACTTGGCTGGGAGTCCAAGATTCCGGATCTGCTGAAATTAGCCGAAATCTAAATTTCGGAACTGTTGGAATTAGCTGAAATCTGAATTTCGAATTTGCTGGAAATAGCTGAAATCTGAAATTCGGATCTGCGAAAAGCAGCTGAAATCTGAAAATTAAAATTACACGGGCCGTCTGAAACATGAACGCAGGAATCTGCGTTTGTGGAGGATGGCTCGTTTTTTTTGTAATTTGAAGAGAACTTGCCCGTTTTGTTTCGTAATTGGAAATTATGACGCAATAGAAATAAAAATAGAATTGTTTTAAGGGGAAAGAAACGATATAATTTTATTATTGGAAAATGATGGGGCAGGAGGAAAATTATATGGAAACAAACTATGCCAAAAGTGCATACAGAACCTTTTTATTCTGGGGAGTATGCTCTTCTCTTGGGGTTACCGTATCCACCCTTGTGGACGCAACCTTGGTAGGAAATTTTATAGGCAGTACCGGATTGGCTGTGGCGAACATTGCTACACCGGTATTTCTGCTTTATTTACTTATGGGAATCACCCTAGGCGGCGGTGCAGGCGTCTTAATTGGGAAAAAACTTGGTGAAGCAGATCTGAAAGGTGCAAATCGGGTTTTCGGCTCCGTATTAAGTGCAGGCCTGATAACAGGTGTGCTTTTCGCAGCAGTATCTCTCGTATTTCGCAGCGCATTATGCAGTCTGCTTGGTGCCACACCGGAGCTTTTGCCACAGGCCCTGCAGTATCTGACTGTGGTATTTGCTTTTGCCCCGATTTATGTAGTGTATAATATTCTTTCCATAGCAGTGCGTACAGACGGCGCACCAAAGCTGGCTGCCATTTCTTCAGCTGGCGTTATTGTCACAAATTTAAGCCTGGATCTGCTGTTTATGAAAGTGCTGAACTGGGGACTTGTTGGGGCTTCGGCGTCTTTATGTATTGCGGAAACAGTAGGAACTCTGATTCTGCTTACTCATTTTTGGAACAAGCAGGCGCTTTTAAGCTTTCATTTTCACATTCCCACCTGGAATGAGATCAAAGAATATGTGGAAAATGGATTTGGCGTAGGCTCTGCATTTATTTTTCAGGCAGTGGTTATGCTGGTGTTTAATACCATGCTGTTAAAGGAAAATTTTGAAAATGGCACTTTTTCTGTGGCTGTATTTGGCGTTATTTATACCATGAGCACTATTCCGGGAGCCATGTTTGACGGAGCCGGAGCTGCAGCCTCAACGGTTATCTCTATTTTAGGCGGTGAGAAGGACTGGAAAGGAATGCTGGCAGTGTACCACGATGGACTGCGGATCGTTGCAGCTGCAGGAATGCTTATGGCATTGTTTTTTGCTGCCGGCGCAAAGAATATTCTGGTTTTCTTTGGTCTGAATGATGGCCAGGCATTGGAAACAGCAACAGTGGCGTTTCGTATTTACGCATTAAGTGTGGCTCTGGCAGGAGTGAATGTGGTAACTACATCTTTCTGGCAAACAATAGGAAAGACAAGGTATGCTTCCGGGTTATCTGTTTTACGCAACTTCATTCTCATGCTGGTGGCCGGATTTTTGCTGATTGAGAAAAAGGGTATTGTAGGGCTTGCGCTTGTGTATGTGATAAGTGAGGGAATTTGCCTGCTGCTGGTTTTGGCAATACAGATATTTGGAAAAATAAAAGATTACATAAAAGAAAAATACAGTTTTACCAACCGGGTTTTTGAGGAATATTATCCCATCGAGGAAGGCAGCATGGAAAAAATGTCCCAGAATCTGGAAGGGTTGTGTGATGAATGGAACTTGGATTTTAAGCAGTCGTTTTTTATTCATCTGATCGTGGAAGAACTGCTTCTGAACATTATGAAATTTGGCATCGGCGAAACAGATAAGAAATATTATGTATCTGTAAAAGTAATGGACAACAATGGCGAATGTATACTTCGGATTCGGGATAATGTCAATTCTTACAATCCCTTCGACCTCCGCGGAGATGAGGTTGACCGTGCGGTAATGGAGATGATCAAGAAAAAGGCGAAGTATTATGAGTATCAGAGGAAGCTGGTGTTCAATTATCTTTATGTGACGATCTAGAATGCTGGATGGTTCGATGATCCAGTTTGTGTATGGAATGACACTGGCAGAGCTGATTGGAGCTGCACCGCAGGCGAAACCGATGTATGAAGCTGTTGTAAATGCATTGAATGCGGAATGTAAAATTAACAAATAACAGCTATTTATCCCACTTTTCTTTCCGATATTCTCCAGGTGTCACCTGGTAGTGTTTTTTGAAGGCTCTGCAAAAATAATCTACATTGTGAAAACCGGTTTCGGCTGAAATGGTGCTGACTTTTTTCTCTGTATGGGAGAGTAGGAGGGCAGCCTGTTTCAGCCGATAGTTTATTAGATAGTTAACCGGCGTGATGTGAAGATAGCTCCGAAAAAGATTTAAGGCAGAGCTTTTGCTGATCATAGACTGTGCAGCAATCTCATCCAGGGAAAGATTTCTTCTGTAATTTTCGTGAATAAACTGCATCATCAGCTGGAGTCTTGCGCGGTTTACAGAGAATTGTCCAGTGATTTCCGGTATAGTGGAAAGGTCTGTATGCTTGTATATTTCCAGCCAGAGCTGCTGCATAAGGGCAGAGGTCAGAAGATGGCAGGAAGAACCGGAAGTCTGCGCAGAAATAATCTGCTTCATAAGATCAAGAACTCTGGCCTGCCAGGAAATCTCCCTGCGAAAAATCCAAAAAGGAATATTCGATGAAATGATAGGCTTCACATAATTCTGGTAAATATAGCTGTCTGTAGCTGCAAGGAAAGAGGGCATGCAGAGAAAGTTTGGGATGACAGCATCCACAGGAGAGGAAAAACGGTGAAGGAATTTGGAATTAATAAAAATGCCGCTGTCAGATGGCAGCTCCAGTTGCTTTTCCCCAATCCAGACAGTTACGGTTCCGGATTGAACATACACAAATTCCAGCTCCGTATGCCAGTGCCAGTCTATGCAGTTAAAATCAAACTGGGCTAAATGCTCATAATAGTAGCGAAAGGGATAGTCCTGGCTTCCGTGGGGAATGGTCTCCATTAAATTTTCATCGGTAATAATTTTTGTATATACGTTGGTTTCTTTCATGTCTTGTTTATCCTCAAATCGAGACCTGGAGCCTGTTTGAAAATCATTCCCGCAATCTGCTCGCTCCACTTTGCGGTATATTTTGCAGAAAACCTTTTTCGAACATGCTCTGAGAAGTGCCCCGAAAAATAGAAAATTATTGTTTTTACGATATTATACAATAAAAATCATAAATAATCCAATGAAAAACACAATCAAATATAATATAATCCAATAAGACAAAAATCTTCTTTAAAGAAGAAAAAAGGAGAACCAATCATGCAAAATTACCAGAAAACCAAACGAGCCTGTTATATGGGCTTTATCACCCAGGCCATAGCAGCGAATTTTGCACCTTTGCTGTTTCTGAAATTTCACACAGATTATCATATTTCCCTTGGAAATATTGCACTGATCTCCACCTGCTTTTTCTTTACCCAGCTGCTGGTTGATTTGTTTTGTGCCCGATTTGTGGACAAAATCGGATATCGCGTGTGCATTGTGACCTCTGAGATCAGTTCCGCTTTAGGACTGGTGGGGCTGGCATTTCTTCCGGAGCTTTTGCCAGATCCTTTTGTGGGAATTATCATCAGTGTTATTGTTTATGCTGTTGGAAGCGGACTGATTGAAGTGCTGTGCAGTCCTATTATGGAAGCATGTCCTTTCAAAAATAAAGAGGCGACCATGAGTCTTCTTCATTCCTTCTACTGCTGGGGCTCTGTGGGAACCATTGCAGTTTCCACCCTGTTTTTCGCAGTTTTTGGAATGGACAGCTGGAAGTGGCTGGCAGTTTTGTGGGCAATCGTTCCGGCAGTTAATGTTTACAACTTTGCCACCTGTCCCATCGAACATCTGGTGGATGAAGGGGAAGGCATGAAGATCAGGGAACTGTTTCGTAAGCCTGTATTCTGGATTGCCGTGTGTCTGATGGTGTGTTCAGGGGCATCAGAGCTGTCCATGTCCCAGTGGGCATCTGCCTATGCAGAGGCGGCACTTGGACTGTCAAAGACCATCGGAGACCTGGCCGGCCCCTGCATGTTTGCCATTACGATGGGAATCAGCCGTGTGATCTTTGGAAAATACGGAGATAAAATGGACTTGATGAAATTTATGGCAGGATCCGGAATTTTATGCGTATTCTGCTATCTTCTTGCATCTCTGTCCTCAAATCCGGCAGCAGGACTGATCGGCTGTATTGTCTGCGGATTTTCCGTTGGAATCATGTGGCCTGGCACCATCAGCATTTCCTCTAAGAAATTTCCAGCAGGCGGAACTGCCATGTTCGCCCTTCTTGCCATGGCAGGAGACCTTGGGGGCAGCATAGGCCCTGGAATTGTCGGCCGTGTCACCCAGAATGCCGGAGATAATATCCGCGTGGGTATGGGCGTAGGCCTGATTTTCCCAGTGGTGCTGCTGGTGATGGTTTTTCTGCTGAAAAAGGTGAAAGTAGAGGAAAAATAACTGGGAGTTGAAAGCTCCCACTGACAGGTCGCGAAGCAACTGCGTTCATGAGCAAGTAGCAAAGCGGACCTGGAATGTCCGCTTTACAATCTGATAAGAAGGCCCTGAGGCATTATTTAAAATGGGTTGGCGTAAATTAAAGATAAGTATATTCTGAGTATGCATATGCTGCAAAATGGAGGGAATATGCCAGATCAGAAGCTGAATAATCTTTTGAACCTTGCGCTGGATGCCACAGAAGAGGAAAGAGAGAAATCCCGAAATCTGAATGTGGGGTATGAGAAGCAGACACGAAAGTGGGAAATTATTGTGAAGTATAGTGAGATGGGGATTGCCAATGAGGAAGTTTCTGACGGAATGAAATATGGTGCGGAAAATGATAGAGATTCCGTTGAGATATTACTAGGTGGACCCGAAATCTCCGTGGTCCCTCTCCTTGGCGGGTATGCCATTGTGACGCTTCCTGAAAGTATGCTGGAACAATATTCCCAGCGTCCCCAGATAGAATTTATAGAAAAGCCCACCCGTCTGTATTTCGAAGACCTGTTTTCCAAAGAGGCAAGCTGTATTACCCAGGTGCAGCGCGATGAGCCGGGAAATCTACGGCTGACAGGGCGCGGTGTGTTGATCGGAATTGTAGATTCCGGCGTGGATTACCGTCATCCTGCATTTCTCACAGCAGACGGAAAGTCCAGAATATTGCGTTTGTGGGATCAGAGCATTCCCGGTAATCCACCGGAGGGCTATGCAACAGGAACTGAATATACCAATGAGGAAATTAATGAGGCGTTGTTCCTCTCTGTGCAGGAGGGACGGCGCCTTGTTCCGTCTGAAGATGTAAGCGGTCATGGAACCGCTGTGCTTGGAGTGGCAGCTGGCAGCGATTTTTCCCGTGGGGCAGTGAAACGGGGTGTGGCATATGAAAGTGACCTTCTGGTTGTAAAAATGGGAATTCCAAGACAGGATTCTTTTCCAAGAACTACAGAGCTGATGCAAGGCGTGGATTATCTGGTTCGGCAGGCCATACGGCTTGGAAGATCAATTGCGATCAATTTAAGCTTTGGAAATAATTATGGCTCACATGAACCTTATAATTAAGGGTAAACATAAGAAAACACTGATATTTCCTGTGTTTTCAGGAGATTCAGTGTTTTACTCAGACTCATGCTCGGTTGTCATTCTGGTCTTATAATACTCGGTCAGAATCATATTGATCTGCTGGGAACGTGTACGAAAGTTTTCTTTCGCATCCTTATCAATCTCAGCGACCAGTTCTTTGGACAGAGTAGTATAGACCTGAACATTATTGGAACTGATAGCCATATGGCACCTCCGGTTTCATTTTTAATAGCTTCATTCTACCATATTTCGGTAGGAGGGGCAATGTAAACGGAAAAACAGAAAAGGATTTATTGCAAGAAAGAATTGCAGGAAAGGAATGCAAAATGAAAAAACACATTATGGATGAGAAAACAGGAATCAGCTATACTTTATACGGAGATTATTATTTGCCGGATCTGGAATTGAAAGAGCAGGAAGAAGCCAATTATGGCAAATATGGGATACTTAGAAAGAACTTTTTGAAGGAACATCGTTCCGGGCTGTATTCTTCTTATCTGCTGACTGGTAAATTAACAGAACATTTGAATGAAGTGGATCAGCAGGCAAGAAAAAGGATGGAAGTGCTGGTACGGCAGATGATGGAGAAACAGGAAATTACCGAAGAACTGAAAGCACAGGATCAGATGGCATGGGTTGGTGCAGTCAATAATATTCGGAATGCTGCAGAAGAGATTGTGTGTAATGAAATAATTTTTGCGTAACAAATATAGGCATAACAATAGGAAAAGCTGAACAGGATAAAAAGTCTTGTTCGGCTTTCTTATGCTAATGAAAAAGATAGTTTTTTGGAATAAATTATTGATATTTTAGATGGTATGTGTTAATATAATCGTAGACCGTAGGAAGGCATGGGTAATGCCCGAATCCAAATATTCCATTGGCGGGATTAAGAATGGTATATCCATTCTTTTTTTTTACTATGAAAGAGGGTGCTATAAATGCCGAATACTGAGTTACCAATAGATTTGGAATCCCAGGTTATATTAATGAAAAAATATATTACTTTTCGCCAGAGAAAAAAGATGAGAGAATTTCTTGGTTATGCAGGATATTTCAGAGCAAGCCGTTATGGAAAATTTCTCCTAACACAAGTTAATGCGTTTGGGAGTAAAGCGGATTCAAAAGTTTTCTTTGAACTATATGATTTTGATGTGCAATTAAGACTATTATTATTTAAGTATTGTAAAAAAGCTGAGGTCCGTTTTAAAAGTGCGATTGCCAATGCTGTTTCGTTAAAGACTGGAGATGCGGGATTCTATTTGGATAGGCAATATTACACACCTACTAAGAGTGAGAAAGATAAAAAGACAAGAAATAGAAATAAATCTTTTTTTGATACGAAATTTTTTGTCAATTTAACAAATGATGAGGAAAAACTCAGACGAGATGTTGTAAAACATCCGGAACTGAGAGAGTACCGTAAAGGGGGAGCTCGTCAAAATAATATATTACCTGTATGGGCAGCATTTTCTTATTTTGAAATGGGAACAATGGTGATGATTTATTCATACCTGCGAGGTGATCTAAGAAAAGAGGTATTAGATTACACGTATTCACAAAATAACTATAAAAAAGAAGTAACAAAGCAGATGGACACATGGTTAGATGCCGTTAGAAATTTAAGAAATTATTGTGCCCATCATTCTATGGTGGTTGGTATGACTTCCTCTGTGGTAATTCCAGATAATAGGGATAGTGCAGATGTACTTCCGGATAATACAAATCTTTATTCACGATTATATGCATTGAAGAAAATATTACCACAAAAAGATGCTGATATGTTGGCGAAGGAATTAGAAAAACTTATTTCAAAAACAAAAATTGATATATATAAGATGAATATATTACCAGCAGATTGGAAAGATTTATATGATAGGACGTTGTATTTGTAGGGAATAATAAACTGATTTGAGAATATAATAAAAATGACCGTAGGAAGGCGTGGGTAATGCCTGAATCCAAATATTCCATTGGCGGGTAGGCAGCTAAGAAGAACTAGCTGCCTATTTTGTTGCACTGCATATCAATAATTGGTTCGGTGGATCAATTTTGATTTGAACAAAAGTTCAGTAGCACTTATATCTGTCAGAGGGTAACTACAATTCCATATCATGTGATTTTTTCTTAGATTTGACGGGCTGATTTCGTCGCATTTCCTGTTTCCTCTGATATTCCAGTTCCCATGCACGATGGGAGAAGACATCAGGATCTTCCACATTAAGATAATCCACTTCATCTGCGGCAATATCACGACGGTGATAATCATAATGCTTGCCGAAAGTCTTTTTTAACTGTTCAATCAGCTTATCACGAAAATCCGGTCGAAGCTGGATTCTGGTGTCCAGTAATTCGGTATACTGCTCTGGTTCTGGTCGGAATTTTTCTTCCCGGAAAGCTGTGGCGTCTTTTTCAAGCTGCTCCTTAAGAATGACATCCTGCGAATCTAGGATATCCAGATTTTTATCCATCTGGTCATATTTCTTGGAGAGGTTCGTCATGTCTTTATCCGTGGAGCATTGAGCCTGAGAAATTAGCTGCTCTTTCCGTGACTTCAATTCTTCGATTTCTTCTGTTACGGTTGTAAGCTGCTGATTCAGTTTTATATGCTGGATGGGATTCAGAAAACTGGTTTTATCTTTTTGCGTTTTCAGATCTTTTCTTTTAGCAATTTTATCTTTTAAGTTTTTCTTGGTGACATCATATTTATTCAAAATAGGTTTAAAGTATTGCATCCAGTCATGAATGACTTCTTTTTGCATTTCATTATGAAACAAATGATATTGTGTAAAAATCATATGATTTCGGATAGTTTCCATTGTTTCTGCAATTACAGGAATAGAATTTTTGACAGCCTGAGCCAGTTTCTCTACCTGAGCTTTTAATTCCCTGAGCATTTTGTTATCTGCACGAATCTGACGGTTGATTTCACAACGGTCAGCGATTATTCCTTTCTTTTCCATACTTTGAGCAATATAGCCTTCATGGATGGTCGGTTGTTCAGTGATCCCCTGGTCTGCAAAACTGCGGTGATCAATGGATGCATTTATCCGATTACGGGCAAGCATTTCATTTACTGAATTTGCCCAATTTGCCCTCCAGATGTGAAGCTGTTCATCACTGTTCCATTGTTCAGAAATGGGATTCTGCCTACCATAGCGGCTGCTTTTTGGATGCTTGTCAATGCGGTCATAGCCTTTTTCCTGTGCGACAGATGCGGTCATATAAACTTTCTTTTTCCCAACTTTATATTTGTATTGCTTTTCCCAGCCATCTTTTTGAACAGCTTTGTATTCAGTAGATGTAAATCCTTTTTCTTCTCCATTTTTTATGCAGAGATATTCTTTTTCTGTTTTATACTGCCATGTTCCGTTTTCATTCAGTGGACGGACGGTAAGCAGAATGTGTGCATGAGGATTGTGTCCATCTGTATCGTGAATAGCAAAGTCAGCGCACATGCCCATATCTACAAAGTTCTTTTGAATAAAATTTTGAAGAAGAGAAATATTACTGTCCTTATCTAATTCAACGGGAAGTGCGACAACAAATTCCCTTGCCAGTCGGCTGTCCTTTGTTTTTTCGGCAGCTTCGACAGCGTTCCAGAGTTGCTCACGGTCTTTCCATTCTTGTGGAGCCATCGGTGGGAGCATTACTTCCTGATAAATGAGTCCATGCTTTCTGGTGTAATCATGCTGGATGCCATCGTAATCATTGTACATCCGGCTGCAGCTCATATAAGCAGAAGCTGCGACAGCGGAACGCCCGGAACCACGGCTGACAACTTTGGCTTGCATATGATAAATTGCCATATCTGGCACCTCCTTTCGATGTTGCTTGCAACAGCGGACAAAGCCCTCGGCAGAGCGCACGAGCCCCGTAGGGGATACCACCGCCCGATTTATCGGGTGGTGAGTAAGTGCGCCCTTCGGGAGTAGAATTTGTGTGCTTACATTCCCCGTAAGCGGATTATCAGCTCCCGTTTTAGGGAATCTAAATCCATTTCTTTAATATGGGGAACAATACTTTCCAGAATTGCTCCTTCCTGGACTAATCGGTGTGTTCTGGCATCACGTTCTTTTTTTCGGTTTCTTGCTTCGGCTTCTTCTTGACGGTGTTTTGCCTGTAACAGTGCTTTTTTTTCTGGTGTCATGATTCTTTTATCTGCCATATCTGGCACCTCCTTTTTATGCCCGTATCCGGGCAGTATTGGTTTTAAAATCTTATGGTTTGGTACTATAGTTTCGGATAACTGACAGTGGCATGTTTCTGGTGATAAATAAGGAAAGAAAGTAGTACCACTGTCAGTGAAGAATAATTATCGTGTTATGCTTCTTTGCTTCAGTTCTGGTTCGGAGCATGATTGTTCAACAGAATTCTTTTTGCCTGTTTTAAATTAGCTGTTGCATTGTCCTGACGAATATTCCGGTTATTGATACGGACAGGAATACATCTCTCCAGAATACGGTCATAAATTCGTTTGTGTGCGATATCAGCGGCGTTATTCAGCTCTGATAAAGTGAGATTGGTCGTTATGATCAGAGGCTTTTTACTGCGGTAACGACTGTCGATCACATTGAATACCTGTTCCAGTGCAAAGTCAGAGTTCCGCTCAATTCCGAGATCATCAATAATCAGAAGACTGTAGCGGTTTAAGCTGTTGATGAACTGGTTTCTGTCTTCAAAATGCATTCCGGTAAGGGTATTCAGAATCCGGGAAAAGTTGGTCATCAGTACAGGAACGCCTTTTTCCAGAAGGGCATTGGCAATGCAACCTGCAAAAAAAGATTTTCCAGTACCGACATCACCCCAGATGAGAAGTCCGGAAGCGTTTGCTTTTATCTCTTCCCAGTTGCTTACATAATTGTGTGCCAGTTTTATTTCCGGATTGATGCCGTTATCCCTGGCAAAAGTGTAGTCATAGAGTGCTTTGTCCTGTAAGCCGCTGGTTTTAAGATGCTCTATTTCCATTTGTTTTTCATGAAGTTTTCTCTGGGCTTCTTCCTGCTCAAAGATTTCCTGCTGGCATTTACAGCGGATAGAAGGAATAAGAACCTTTCCCTGTAATTCATGCCGGCATTGTCTTGGCGTATTGCATTTGGAACAGTAGATCAAGTGGTCTGTTTCGTTAAAATATTCATCAGACTGAAGCTCTCTGTTTGGGGTTATAGCTGTTGGTTTTTCTATAAATTTTGTCATAATGTTTCGTATTCCTCACTTTCGTAATTTCGTTGCCGGGAAGTAGGATGATCCTGTCTTGCCCAACTGATGATGGTAGCTGCGTGGTTCTGATATCGCTTTCCGGTAGAAGCCATATAACCGGATAAGCGTTCAATATAATCCTTCCAGTCAGGGATTGTCTGCCGGATATCTTCCAGCTCTTTCTCTGACAGAAAAACATTTTGAAATTTTCCATAGGGTGAGAGTGGATCCTTACTCCCTCTTATTGCTAAATTGTTCTTTTTTATCTCTTTCTTATTACCAGACAGTTTTCTGTCTGTATCAGGGAAAGAATTCTGTCTGTCAATAGGACAGTTTTCTGTCTGTCTTAGGGAAAGAAATCTGTCTGTATAGTGGATGGTTTCTTTTGGGAGTTTTACATAAATTCGATTGGGCTGTCCGGGTCCCTGCCGTTTTCGAAAGATAAGCTCCTGTTCTTCCAGTACTGCCAGAGCAGTTTTAACCGTCATCTGGCTTTTGTGGAGAACTTCTGCCAGTGCTTCAATCGTAAAGTAAATGAACACATGACCATCTGTATCTGACCAGCCATCATTTTTCTGGGAAAGCCTTGCCCGGTCGAGCAGGATAATATAAAGCATTTTGGCAGTTTCGTTTATTTCCATGTCCAGAAGAAAACGGGGAAACACCATATAAGATGAAAAACTTGTATGGGATGTTAGAAATTCTGTCATGTGTTCACCTCCTCATATAATCAAGTGTTTTTTATTGAAAATTCAAGGTTTTTCAACCTTTCATATCTCAGTGAATAAGCCAC